>JBFIJS010000755.1:0-2511 GCA_041600595.1 Saprospiraceae bacterium
GATGGAAACGACTAAATAGGTATAAGTAGTTAGTAGTCAGTTAATTCGAGAGTTGTATTTTCTTCTGTTAAAAAAGAACGTTAAGACATAGTTGTTTCATTGGAACGGCCAGCAACTGTCCGGCACAGGCCTCACAGGGCATTTCTGACCACGTAAAAAACTTCCCTGGCAATTTGCCGGCAGCGTTCCTGATAGGCTTTTGCTTCCTCCGGAGTTCCGTCAAAAGCCTTGGGGTCTTCAAACTGGATGGAGAATCGCTGCCTCGCTCCGGGTACGACAGGGCAGGCCTCGTCGGCTTCGTTGCAGACCATTACCGCCGCAAACCCCTTTTGGGGGTTATTGGGGTCGTCATATTTTTTGGAAAACATGACCAGGATGTCGCCGCCGTTGCCGATTTCACATTCGTAAAATGGGTTTTCCCCCTCCGTCGTTTTGACCAGTGGCAAACCCGCATCCTGTAGCGCCGCCACGGCATTGGGGTGGAAAGCTGTCGCCTCGGTGCCCCCGGAAAATGCTTTTAATTTACCAAAACCATAATAGGCAGCTGCCATCTTGAACCACAACTGTGCTATCTGACTGCGGCGGGAGTTGTGGGTACAAATGACCATCACCTTGGGGGTTTTCCCTTTTTCCCGGCGCTCACTCAGGAAGGCGGACAGCTCTTTTAACTGAAGCTTTCTTGGTTTGGGAATCAGATAGTCTTCCTGCTCTAAAACCCGTATATATCCAAATAATTTGATGGGAAATGACAGCTTGGTATCTTCTTTTGCAGACATAAAAGGATGGTTTGGTAAATAAGGTGGAAAGGTAAGAACGTCTACCGTATTTTTTCAATTCCGGTCTTCCGGATCTCTGGTGGTTGTTGTAACCCCTATCGTCGCCGCTCCTGAAAACCTTATTGGGCCGGATAGTTAAAAAATTTATTGCCCGATCGTTTTCCGCTCTAGTTATTCCGCCTTGCATTGAATGACAACACCCTCTTGGGAAGTTAAAACAGGGGATATGTGACAAGGAAAATGCGGTAATTCCCGACCTGAGTTACACCAAATCCGGCTATTTGCTTCCTTTCCTGTTTTTTCATTTCCTGCCTTTTTCCTACCAAAAAACGAAAATTACCGGCAAACCAGACCTACATACTTGAGCTTTGTCATTTCTGGTACACGACTTATTTAATTGCCACTGATTTACAATGGCCAGTAGAGTTCTGGAACAACTTATTACATTATGCAAAAAACACTTTCCATCCCTGATTTTCCTGCCGACGCCTCGTCTGACAGGTGGCGGGTTGGTATTTCGACATACTACTTTTCAGATAGGCCATGCCAGAGACGGTATGCGACCAAGCTGCATCGGCAAATTTTTTCCGCAGTTATATTTTTGTTTTCCTTCATCTTCTTACCTACAACATCGTGGGCTCAGAATGAGACCAATTTTGCCTTGCCACCGCTCGACACCCTGATCGAACTGGCACTGGCCAGATCGGCCAAATTACAGTCGCAGGATGTCTGGATAAAAACCCAGTTGAAGGAATGGCAATTGGAAAAAAAAAGTTGGGTGGATGTCATCAGTGTTGGTGGGACCGCTCTTTATGGTAACAATACCCTGCTTGACAATCAGCAGTCGGATATAGGCCGCCAGCAGGTAACGACCGACCGCCGCTCTACCATATACAACGGTGGGCTTATCGTGCGCTTTACCTTGGGAGATGTACTCAACAGCGATGAAAAAGCACAGCTTAAACAACTGGAATACGAACAGTCGGTCATTGATCGCCGTATTTTGGAAAGAGAAATAAAAGAGGAGGTCATGGTTCGGTACGACCGTTTTTTAAGCAACCAGCGGTTGTTGAAACTGGAAGCAGACAATGTGGAGGCGCTGCATTTGTCGTACGAGATGGCCAGGAAATACTACGAAGAAGGCAATTATCTGACCAGCGAATACAGCACGATCCTTTCCCGCTACATCGCAGCCCAGAAACAATTGGAGGAGCGAACCATGGAAGTCAGGCACCAGTATCGGATGCTGTTGTCCATTGCGGGACTGAACTGATGCTGAAAACACCATTTTCCGACCTTCTGCCAATCAACCCCGTTTCCCCCTTGTAAACTTGTTTTGAATATGACCTTGATTGAATTTTTTCGCATCCTGGGCAGCCAGCTTAAGTGGATGTTGTTGGCTGGATTTATTCTGTCAACCGTTGTCTATTTGGGCACCCGCAACGAGCAAAAGGAGTACTCCTCCCATACGCTTATCAACACGGGACTGGTGTCGGGTTATAATCTGGAAAGCTCCGGCGGCGGAAAAGTGGATTATGCTTTTACCAATAATGAGATGGAAAATCTCATCAGTCTGGCCACTTCTTACGAGACCATGGAGGAACTCTCCATGCAATTGCTTGCCCTCTACCTCATGCTGGAAGAACCCGATCCCAATATGATCACGCTCGTGGGCTGGGAAGAATTGAAAAAGGAAGAGGTGCATGAAGTAAGAAAAATGGTCAAAGTGGCCGGC
>JBFIJS010000756.1:0-2507 GCA_041600595.1 Saprospiraceae bacterium
AAAATCGCACACCCGGCGTCTGAATTTACCGCGGGGCTTTACCCTGATCTGGTAGTTATGGCTATTGCCGGCTCCATCGAGGAAGGAAAGTCCGGCTGTCCGGTAATCGTTCGTTTTCCGGGCCTCGACGAGGGAGTCTATTTCCCCGGTGAGGGTCAGTTGCACAACATCCTGTTGATGGATGACGTCGAAGATGCTCTGTCCGGAGTGAGGCAGATAACCTACTCCTGTTTTCTGGTCTGTATCGGGCGAGCAAATGGCCGATACAGCGGTGGTTGCTATCAAAAGCGCAACCAAGGTGATTTTTGTAAGTCGGGTTGTCATGTCAATAATTTGGTTAAAGGTTTTTAAGCAGGGGTATTTTATTTTTACAAAGCTCAGTGCTGCTGGATGAAAACATTGTTTTTTTTGGATGTTAAGAGTGAAAAGATCGTCCAACAGCTCATTGCAAATTATTCTGATTTTAGGGCTAAACAGAATAACGTTTTGGTTTCTTGTAAAATTTTACTCTCAAACAAAATAATGTACTGCAAGGTTTTGAAAAATTGGGTAATAAATCAATGCCAAATGCGGAATTAACACAAACTTTAAACAGGGCCTTATATGGCCAATATTCATTTGGTTTTGTCGATAGTTTTGAACAAAGAATTTAATGTAGCCCGCAGAAATTTGTCAGGAGGAATGATCTTAATTTGGTGTTATTTCGATAGAATATTTTTTTTCAATTTAAGCAGGGAAAAGTGTCTTTTTTAACAACGGTTTCAATGACTATAGAAAAGACGGCAGGTTGCAGGATGGGGTTACAAGAATGTTTAAGAACTTGTCAGGGATCGACAAAAGGCAATCAGGTTTCGATAAACGTCATTTTCCCGCAGAATTTCTTCATTCCCCAACACCACCACATGCTCCCTGGCCCGGGTGAGCGCCACGTTCAACTTTCGGTCAACGCCCTCTTCCGATAGAGAAACGAGGGAGTCCATTTGCGAAGCGGCATTGGTGCACAGTGAAATGAGAATGATGTCCCTCGCTCCGCCCTGATAGCGCTCCACAGTATCAATGGTCATGCTTTCACCGCCAATTTGCTGATTTTTCAAAACCTCCTGTATTTGTGCGATCTGGGCCCGGTAAGGGGTGATGATACCAATAGATTGCTGCTGCTGACCGGATTGGTCGGACTGAAAGAACTTTACCAGTTGGGCGATCAGCAGGGCTTCGTGGCGGTTCGTTTTTCGGGAAGGAGTTTCCCAATCGACAGGAGTGGACAGGAAGGCGATCCGGCTTTGTGCAACTGTTTTTTGCCAGAGAGCTTGATTATCAACGGGTTGTATGCTAAGGGGCTCAGACTGTTTCCGGGAATAGGCAATTTCCTTTGGTAAAATTTTCAATTTTCCTTCGTAAAAATGCTGGCCGGGAAAATGCATGATATCCTCGTGCATCCGGCCCTGGTGGCTGAGGTGATCGTAAGCCCAATGCCATTCGTTTTCCAGGCATCTTTTGTAAAGCCGCTCGAAAAGTGAATTGCGGAGGTTGTGCAGACCGATACTTTTTAGTTGTTCGTCGGTCACGGCAGAAGTTTTGGCGTCCTGTGTAACCACGGCGGGTAACTGCTTGTGGTCGCCGATCAGGATAAACTGTTCGAACCGCGGCAGTAAACCAACCAGCATCGGCTCCAGTATTTGCGAAGCTTCGTCAATGACGACCCTCCGGAATTTTTTGAGCTCCAGTAGTTGCAGGTTGTTGGATAAAGAGGCCAGGGTGCTGACAAAAATGCGGTGTTTTCCCAATATCTCTTTCAGTTCGTCTCTTCTCGAAATCTTTTCAATCTTTTTGCTAAGTAATTGGTTTTCATACATTTCGGAGGTCGAATACGGTGATCCGATCCTCAAGTATGACTCTCTGATTTTTTCCCCGAGGTTTTCCAGCGCTTCGCAAATTTCATCGACGGCCCGGTTGGTGTAGGCAAGAATGAGCAGGTTTTCCGTTGTATTTGCAAAAATCCAACCGGCAAAATTCTTGAGCATTTGGCTCGTCTTGCCCGTTCCGGGTGGTCCCCACAGGAGAAAATAGTCCCTGGCGACAAGCATTTTTTGGAGAATGGCCCGTTGCTCTGCCGTCAATTTTTCTCCGATGCTGTCGCCGATTTCGCAAGTTTCGGCAGCAGCGGCAGGAGCCCCGGTCGTCAGTAATAATGCTCTCTTTTGCCGGTCACTTTGGGCAAACCGGAAAAGACCCTGGTACATGGCATTGAAGCTCATGTCCATTTGGTCGTGTTCCAGATTCCAATACTCAAATTCTTCAAAAATGGCCGGGTTAAATTGTTTGTAACGCAGCCGCACCGTCACGGTCGTCGGGGCTATCTCCAGGATGGTTACTTTAAAGATCTGGGTAGAAAACGGCGATCGTTTCCCTTCCTCATCGGTCAACCGGCTACTGGCTAAAGGGTAGAGCACCGCAATGTCGCCCGTCCGGAAATTGGCCAGTGGATTGGTCGCTTCCGTTTTGTCAAA
>JBFIJS010000757.1:0-2499 GCA_041600595.1 Saprospiraceae bacterium
GGGCATGACCATCGTTTGTGGTGACAGTCACACTTCTACCCACGGAGCCTTCGGGGGCATCGCCTTTGGCATCGGTACGAGCCAGGTGGAGCAAGTGTTGGCGACACAGTGCCTGCTGTTGAAAAAACCCAAACGCATGCGCATCACCGTTGACGGGGAGTTGCAGAAGGGCGTGCTTTCCAAAGATATCATCCTTTATATCATATCCAAATTGACCGCAGCGGGTGGTACTGGTTATTTTGTGGAGTATGCCGGTAGTGCCATCCGCTCACTTAGTATGGAAGCTCGCATGACGATCTGCAACATGAGCATCGAGATGGGAGCCCGGGGCGGTTTGATCGCCCCCGATGAAACCACCTTTGCCTATGTCAAAGGCCGTAAGTTTGCTCCGCAAGGTGCTGATTTTGAGGCGGCTGTCGCCAAATGGAAAACCCTCTATTCCGACCCTGATGCTGAATTCGACAAAGAATACCGCTTCGATGCCGCCGATATTGGCCCGATGGTTACTTACGGCACCAACCCCGGCATGGGGATCCGGGTCAGCGACCAGGTGCCAACGGCCGCTCATGCCGGTGATAGTGAGACCTCCTTTGCCAACTCCCTGAAATACATGGGAATGGACGCCGGTCAGGCCGTTTTGGGTAAAAAAATAAACCACGTCTTTATTGGAAGCTGCACCAATAGCCGCATCGAAGACCTCCGTATGGTCGCTGAGTTTGTCAAAGGAAAACAGAAAGCGCCGGGCGTTTCCGTCATGGTGGTACCGGGCTCCAAACAGGTAGAAGCCCAGGCCAAAGCGGAAGGGTTGGATAAAATATTGTCCGCCGCCGGTTTCGAGTTTCGCGAACCCGGCTGTTCGGCCTGTCTGGGCATGAACGAAGACAAAGTCCCAGCCGGAGAGTATTGCGTCAGCACCTCCAACCGTAACTTTGAAGGCCGGCAAGGACCCGGCGCCAGAACCATCCTGGCCTCTCCGCTGACAGCCGCAGCGGCGGCTTTGGCCGGGGAGATTGTGGATGTGCGGAGGCTGTTGTAGATGAGTTGATAAAAGTTGATGGAAGTTGATAAGAGGTTTTGTTGCGGTATCCACCTTGTAGTACTGAAAACTTATTAAAACATTCCATACGATGGCCTACACTTACAGCTTCGAGAAACTTTCTGTCTGGCAACTGAGCAGGCAATTTTCCAAAAAACTTTATCGTCAAACTAAATCATTTCCAAAAGAGGAATTATTTGGAATGACCTCGCAAATCAGAAGAGCAGCAATTTCTATTTCTTGCAATTTAGCTGAGGGAAGTGCAAGGAAAAGTCCAAAAGAGCAATACCGGTTTTATGAAATTGCATTTGGAAGCGCTGCCGAGGTTGTTAATCTTTTGATTTTAAGCAATGATTTAGCTTATCTTCCTGATCATTTATATGCTGAATTAAGAGCTGAGATCGAAAAAACTACCTGGCATATTCATCTTTTAATGAAAGGGGGTGACCCTTCAAAATAATGGGGGTTGAATCATGTTCTACGCTCGCTTATCAACCCCTATCAACCTTCATCAACCCTTATCAACCCTTTTTTTATATGGAAAAATTCACCACCATCAATTCATCTGCCGTTCCCCTCCCCATCGAGGATGTGGACACCGACCAAATCATCCCTGCCCGCTTTCTCAAAGCAACCACCCGGGAAGGATTTGGCAAAAACCTCTTCTGCGACTGGCGTTATCACCAGGACGGGTCGCCCAAACCGGATTTTGTCCTGAACAACCCGACCTACAGTGGTAAAATACTGGTGGCCGGGAAAAATTTTGGCTGCGGAAGTAGCCGGGAACACGCCGCCTGGGCTATTCACGACGCCGGATTCAGGGTAGTGGTCAGCAGCTTTTTCGCCGATATTTTCAAAGGAAATGCCATGAACAATGGGCTGCTGCCCGTGACCGTTTCGCCCGCCTTCCTGCACGATATGTTTCTGGAAATAGAAAAAGATCCGGCCACGGCATTTACCGTAGATCTTGACAACCAGGAGATTAAGATCGATTCGACGGGTAAGGCAGAACATTTTGAAATCGATCCTTTCCGCAAAGTTTGTATGCAAAACGGCTACGATGACCTGGATTATTTATTGAGCCTGAAAGAGGAAATAGCGGCCTTCGAAGCAACGCATACTGTTTAACTTAGCGCGTTTTCTATTTCACCAAAGATTTAAAAAATGAAAATCGAAAAGAACATAGCCGTCCTGCCCGGAGATGGGATCGGACCAGAGGTAACCCGGCAGGCGCTGGACGTTTTAAAGACCATCGAAAAACGCTTTGGTCATTCATTTACCTACACCTTCGCTGATGTCGGGGCGATTGCCATTGACAACCACGGCGATCCGTTGCCGGAAGCGACCCTGCAAACCTGCAAAAATTCTGATGCTGTCCTCTTTGGTGCCATTGGTCATCCCAAATACGACAACGACCCCTCGGCCCGGGTGAGGCCCGAACAAGGCCTGCTTCGTCTGCGGAA
>JBFIJS010000758.1:0-2496 GCA_041600595.1 Saprospiraceae bacterium
CCTACTACCCGGATCTATCGGCTGTACAGGTAAAGGACATTTTGATGAGCAGCACCGTTATGACGAAGAACGCCATGGTCAAAAAGCCTGGCAGCAAGACAGAAATGGTGCCTTTCAGCGACCTCAGTGTCACGGGCGGAACCATCAATGGCTATGAAGCGGTCAAAAAAGCCGAGCAGGTAAAACCTAAAAAGAAGAAAAATAAATGGCGGAGCAGCGGCAGAAAAGTTAGCGGCTCTCCAACTGGTAAAAAGGAGAGAGCCTGATTATTTTCGCCAAAAAAAAGGGCACTACAATATTGCAGTGCCCTTTTTTTTGGCGAAAATAATTTCGTCATCGGATGATGACGTCCTTGATATAATCTCCACCAAGTTCTTCATTTAGCATGCTTTTGATTTTTTCTTTCTCGTAGCTCAGTTCCTGCTTGAGGGAAGAAGCCTCGATCTGAATAAATACTTTTTCGTTGCGCAGCTTAATTTCGGCCGTGTAGTGATTGATGGTCGTCCCCATTTTTTCTTTCCACACCTCTCTGACTTTTGTTTCCTGCAGTTTCTGTTTCCACTGCTTTGAATCCATTAGCCCTTTCAGGACGTCGCCAAATTTTTTTTCCTTATCCATCATAATCAAATGATATTTTTGTTGCATTGTGTAGGCAAGGTATGAAGAGGTTTTTTACCTTTGTAGCACTACACAAATACTCATCCCTTCTTTTTTCATTTTTTCATACCTGAGAGAGCTTCACCAATCCAAATTCCGTTTTTCTAAAGCATTCAGCGAATTGTTTTGAACGATAACAATCGTGTACCTGATTTATTCCTGACCCATTCAAGGTACATTCCACACACATTTACGTGCCCTTCTTTGCTTGTCATGGAAGGGCATTATTTTTTTTACGGTTCTCTGTGAATGCCAGCATGCAAGGGAAGACCAATCTGCGGCTGAAAAGGACTCTCGGTGTCCCGGGTTATTTTCGCTTCCGTTTGTTGTTTTTATAATCCAGAAAAATAAACTCTCCGAGGCCCTGTAAGCTGCTGTAAAAGGCCTTGCCGTTATTGGCCTTGGTAAATTGATCGACGAATTTTACCAGATAAGGATCCCGGGCGATCATAAAAGTAGTGATCGGAATTTGCATTTTACGACAACGGGTAGCGAGGTTCAGCGTTCTGCCGACGATCTTCCGGTCAAGGCCAAACGCATTTTTATAATATTTCTTTCCTCTCTTGATACAGGTTGGTTTGCCATCCGTAATCATAAACACCTGTTTGTTGGGATTGCGGCGTTTCTTCAGCAAGTCCATGGCCAATTCCAGACCGGCTACCGTATTGGTATGGTAGGGGCCAACTTGCAAATAGGGTAGGTCTTTGATATTGATTTGCCAGGCATCGTTTCCGAAAACCAAAATATCCAGCGTGTCTTTTGGGTAGCGGGTAGTGATCAGCTCGGAGAGGGCCAGTGCAACCCTTTTGGCGGGAGTGATCCGGTCTTCGCCGTAGAGGATCATGGAATGGGAAATATCGATCATCAGAACGGTGCTGGTCTGGCTCTGGTAAAATGTTTCCCGCACCTCCAGGTCGTTGGGCGTCAGGTGAAAATTATCGATACCATGGTTGACGTGGGCATTACGCAGGCTTTCCGACATGGCAATATTTTCCAGATTATCGCCAAACTCATACGGTTTCAGCTCGGAGGAGGGTTCGTCCCCTTTGCCGCTCTGTTTGGTAGAGTGGTTTCCGTGTTTGGTTTTTTTCAATTGGCCAAAAATATCCTCTAATGCCTGACGCCGCAAGGCAATTTCCATTTTAGAAGTGGGTACAAATCCTGGCTGTCCATTCAGTTCGCCATCCTCGATATACCCCTGGTCCATGAGGTCCTGGATGAAATCAGCCATTCCGTACTGATCATTGGTCAATCCGTATTTACGGTCCAGTTCTGTGAGCCAGGACAAAGCCTCTCTGACATCTCCGGAAGTATAGAGTAAAAGTTCCTGGAAAAGTTTTAAAAGCTTTTCAAAAACGGAATCACCCTCGTCGGGTACATAGTCTGAAAATTGCCAACCTATCATTGAATATCTGTTGAAGTATTTTAAGCAGCGGAAAACAATGGTTGAAGTGATGAAAAACAACCCCTTTGGAAAAGCTTGTGGCCATTTCTATTGCTACCCGCCACGTCTGGTTAAGTAGTGTGGCGACATGTAGAACGGGCTGAATGAACCGGTTGATTTCCCGGTTGCGGGCACTGAATGCTGAAAAAGGAAACTGGTGCCCCGACCCATATCTTCGTCACTACCTTCAAATGGAATGAATACAAATATAAATGAGATTGGTTCAGGTTGGAACGTAATCGGTTGATTTGTCAAATAAAAAAAGAGGGCTGCTGATGCAACCCTCCTACCATTTTACCAAAAAACTTACTTAGAAATAATGAGATCGTTAACGGTGTCTATTGGGTAATACATGGAGGTCACCGGCAACTGGCTGCTGGTTGCAGATCATGCAG
>JBFIJS010000759.1:0-2493 GCA_041600595.1 Saprospiraceae bacterium
ACCTACACCATCAATAAAGGACTGGTCTATAAAACGGACCGGCCCCGCCACACAGGTATCGTAATCATAGGCAAAATCGGCAACGACCTCGGGAAAAATGTCGATGTGGATGATTGCAGTGTCCCCGCACAAAAGATCGTTGGGGTTCAGGATCAGCAGGCCGTCATAGGAGCCGGGACCGGGAAAAGTGGCGTTTAGATCCCAGGTGTCGTAAACGAACTGGCTGTCGGGAGTGCTGAATTCCCAGCGCGATTCATCGACATTGACCTGGGAGTTGCTTTCATTTTCGATAAAAATATCAAGGCCGTTGCAGGTTTTCAGAAAATACTCGTCATTTTCCAATACAACATTGGCGGCGGAAATACTCGCATCAACCAAGGCTTCACAACTGGCTACATTGAACTGAAAGTCCCGCCGGATCACGGACATCAGCACCCCATTCCGGTATTCACTGACACAAACCGCAAAGACAAACTGCCCGTTTACATTGGGTGTACCGGTCAATTGTCCCGTCACCGGATTAATCGACACCACCGGATCGCCGGCCATGGGTGCCGATTCACTGTAAGGCGGATTGATAAAAACGGCTTCGTCATAGGGAGGCGGGCAGGCCGGATTGGGAGCCACAAAGGCACACGGGTTTCCGCCGCCATTACCCGGAGGCGCACCGCCCAGTAGCGGGGAACAAAACGAGTAGACCAGTTGGTCGTTTTCCAGATCATAGGCACTGTGGTCGTAATTCAAGGGCTCGTCCCCGCAGATCACGATCGGCGGAAAGGTGTTGAAAGTTGGACTGGTATTACAGACTTGCTGGGAGGCCGGCAAAATCTCGATGGTAAATGTTGCCCCGACATCGTCCGGGTTTTGGATGTTGACGATCGTTGCGTTCCGGCAACAACGCATATAGGAAACATGGAAACTTTCCGTGGAGGGCCAATCGGGGAATGTGTATTCAAATACATAAATACCTTCTTGTACGCACACATTATCCGGCAAAATCAAGCAGGGGATCGGAGGCGGATCCACATCTTCAATAACCTGTACGGGCACCAGCATCGTTGAGAGTTCTTCCGTTCCTTTAAAAAAAGTAAAGGGGGCCGGGTTGTCAAACCACGCACCGGTCGGATCGTAACAGTCCCGGTACATTTTCATGGTGAAGCGGTAAGTGCCACCACCCAGGCACTCGTAAGAAAGAACGCCACCAATTATATGTTTGGCTACGCCGGGTGCCTGCAGCAAAAGCAACAAGGCAAGGGTAAAAAGGTATCTCATTGGGTCCAGTTTCATTTAGATATCACAAATGTGCAAAAAGAACGCGTCTTCACCGCAATTGAATTATGCTGTGTCGTGGCTTGTACAGGAATAAATATTGGGAGGGATCAGTTTTTTTCCTGTCTGCTTTACTTTACCAGCGTGGCATACCCCCTCAACTCACGTTTCGCACCTCTCGGCTCGCGGTAAGTGACGACCACAATGTAAACGCCTTGTGGGGAGAGTTTGCCAGAATTATTTTTCCTGCCATTCCAGGATTCAAAGGGGTCTGTGGTTTCAAACAGTTTTTCGCCATAACGATTCCAGATACTCAGGCTGAATTCGGTCGCTCCTTCCATCATACCATTGCCCCGGAAGCCATCGTTGAAGCCATCGCCGTTCGGGGTGAACGCGTTGGGGAGAAAATAGCGAACCTCCGGGATAACATCGAGGAGCTGAACCAGTGTGTCGGTGCAACCACTTTGGTGAAAAACAACCAACTGAATCTCCTGCAAGCCTGTGTCGGGAAAGGTAAACACCGGGTTTTGCTGAATAGAGGCACCAATGTCGCCAAAGGACCATCGCCAGGCTACGGGCTCAAACGACTCATCAAAAAATGAAACAGTCGGCAACAGATTGCTGGGCTGATCGGGCGAAAAAGTGAAGTCAGCGATCGGGCTGGGCAGTACGGTTATCAAATCGTTCCAAACCGTATCTATCTGACAACCCAGCGGCGAGGTAATGGATAACGACACCGTAAAGGTCCCCAAATCTTCGTAGGTGTAGAAAGGGCTGATAGCCGTGCTGGTACCACCATCCCCAAATTCCCAGAACACATCGTAATTCTCATCAACGGGCGTGGACAGATTGTCAAAAAAGATGTTAGCCGGCTGGCAACCAATAAATTCACTGGGGGCCACGACGAGCAGCTCCGGCACGGGGAAATAACTAACCACCCGGTTGCGCAGCCCTGTGCAATTGTTGGTATCCCGAATCGACAGCTGCACGTCCATCGCTCCCGGCACCTGGTAGGTGTGCACCGGGTTTTGCACATTGGAAATATTACCGTCGCCAAAAGTCCAATCCCACGAAACAATGGAATTGGGCCCCGCCCCCGACGACGACAGGTCGGTAAAAACAACCGGACCCGCTTCGCAGGTGTCGTAATCAAACTCAAAATCGGCAGTAATTCCCGGAAAAACATTGACCTCGATCAGGGCCGTATCCGCACACCCGCCCGAG
>JBFIJS010000760.1:0-2490 GCA_041600595.1 Saprospiraceae bacterium
GAGTGCCATGATTTCATGTTGCCGTTGAACAACCCCATTGAGAAACCTCTCCGTGATTTTGCGGAACGTCGTTTCAATTGCTCTGTGCTCCAGCATGAATTGTTGATGTTGCCGGTAGGAAATTCTTAAAAAGTTACTTTCGGTAATGGTTTCCAAATAGTACCTGGAAGGAGTCTGGGTGAAAAATGATTCCGGAATGCCACTGAAAGAGGGAGGGTAGGCAAAGGCAATAATGTGTTCTTTTCCCTTGTGAAAAAAATATGATTTCTGGATTCCATCCAATACAAAATAAAAGTATTTCTCAATTTGTCCGGGAACCCTCATGGTCTGCTTTCGCGGCAGTTGGTATTCTTCCCATAGTGAGACATAACGTTCCAGGGTGTTCTCATCTATGGTATGAATATCCTGTAAAAAGATTTTCAGATCTTTCATTTATATAATTGATGACAAGCACAGTGTGTAAAATCAGGAAGGTGTCCGCTTTCTTTTTACGTCACAGACACCCGAATTGCTGGATTTGTGTTTATAAAAATAAATACAGCGTGGTGTACGCTCAAACCCTCACCCCGGCATATTTCAAAAAAACTTTCCGTAGCGCAGTCTTTTCGGGTTCTATTTGAGCCAGAAAATATCCCTCAGTTTGCCTGGTTATGCTTTATCCGAAAATAGTGGAGCTGCAATTTGCGCCGGGAACGAAAAAAAAAGATTTTTTTTTTGAAAACGCAATGTGTTGGCGGACAGTACTTTACGATCTGTCGGGGATATTTTTAGCAGCAGAAGTAAAACTTTATCCGGAATAAAGAGACCAAAGCACAACTTAAGGCCAACACCTGCGTTTATAGGGGGTACTTGAAGAGATCAAAATGTAAAGTTTGAATCATTCCTTCGATAGTCCGCATTTTATAACTTTCCTTCCTAATCAGTCGCCAAGTCTTAAAATTTCCTGATTATCCTTCGATGCTTCTCCGTTTATACGGATACTTTTCGGCCTGCTTTCCGAGGTAATTAATCCTCCGGGCAACGGGTTATTGACAACGATTTTTGGTTTCTTATTTTATCATTTTTTATTTTTTTTTATGAATTTATTTATTGCAAAACTCAACTACGACACAACAAGTGACGAATTGAGAGAAGTATTTGAAGAATACGGAACTGTTTCTTCTGCCAATGTTATCACTGACAAATTTACCAGCCGTTCAAAAGGATATGGTTTTGTCGAAATGGATGATGATTCTGCAGCTATGACTGCGATCGAAGAGTTGAATGACTCCGACCTGGATGGTCGTACCATTGTGGTAAAAAAAGCCGAGCCAAGAAAGGAGCGCAGCAATGATCGCAACTATTAAAGCTTAGTCTGAAATAGATCGGCGGTGCAAGCCGCCAGTCTTACACCATCAATCGCAGCCATCAGATGGATCTGCCATCAAAAGGTTTCGAGTGTAAGCAACAGATGCCCGGGGAAATGCTCTCCGGGCATTTTTATTTTGAAAAAAAGGACTTCCCGGCAACTGGCATTCACCTCCATGTCCTCCCACCTTTTTCCTTCCGAACAACAGCAACTTACTTAAATTTCAGCAGCAAACTCCGCCGTGGCACGAGCCAGTGAGCCGATGGCTTCCTCGTGCGTAATGCCGGAACGTTTCAGGGTTTTGAAAGAGTGATCCCCGCCTTCCATACGGACGAGCCGGGCCAGTTTTAACTGCTCACAAACGGCCGTGATCATCTCAAAGTTGGCCAGGGAGTCCCGGGTGCCTTGCAGAAAGAGTTGTGGCACCTGGATGTCAGGTAAATGAGCGGCCCGCTCTGTACCGGGTTTGCCGGGTGCGTGAAGGGGGTAGCCATAATAGACAATACCTTTTACGGCGGGCAATTCCCCGGCGGCGGCCATCTGCGAAGTCATCCGGCCACCAAACGATTTGCCGCCGGCCAGCAGGGTTCTGCCGTTGGCCAGCGTCCGGGCTTTTTGTACGGCTGCCAATATAGTGGGGTGCGCCTTTTTGGGACGATCGGGCGGGCCGCCGCCTTTTTCCATGTAGGGAAAGTTGAACCGCAATGTGCCGACACCCCGTACGGCCAGTTGTTGGGCGAGCATTTCCATAAAGGGATGTTCCATGCCGGCTCCGGCCCCATGACTCAGAACGAGCAGGGTCGTGGCATCTTCGGGTTGCAGCAAGAGCGCGGAAACGGTGCCGATCGCTTCCGATACATGGATCTTTAATTTTTCTGGTTTGGTCATGGTTGTTGGTGATTTTTATTTTTCAGGATAAAATCAATAGATAATGGTAAATCTCCCCTACCGGAAGGCTGTGCAAAAGTAACAGGAATGTCCATTCCGGTTGGCCGCTCACATTGCAAAAAATGGATCAGCCGGAAGAGGCCACAAAGGTTAGGAAGAAACTGTGTCGGTCGGAACGGAGGCTTTACTGAGCGCTGATAGTTACCAACTTCTCAAAAACGGTAAATTTGACGAAGCTATCCAGCAACTCTGGC
>JBFIJS010000761.1:0-2489 GCA_041600595.1 Saprospiraceae bacterium
ATGGCGGCACCAGCCGCAAAAAACGAGACGAGATGGTCGATGCCTTCCAGGCCCCCACCACTTTCGATGGCGAGAATGACACCTTCATCCTCTCGCTGAAAGCAGGCGGCACCGGCCTCAACCTGACGGCCGCCAGCAACGTCATCCACTACGACCTTTGGTGGAATCCCGCCGTGGAAGCCCAGGCCACCGACCGGGCCTACCGCATCGGCCAGCAAAAGAACGTGATGGTCTGGCGACTCATCACGGAGGCTACTTTCGAGGAAAAAATCGACGAGATGATTCGCCGGAAAAAAGACCTGGCCAACCTGACGGTGGCGACGGGCGAGCGCTGGATCGGGGATTTGACGAATGAGGAGTTGGGGGTGTTGGTGGGATTGGGGTGAGAGTTCATCATGCTTTGAGTTGACTGATTTTGACTGTTCAACAACCTCCAATGGGTATTCCGGGTCAAACCATTCATCATCCCCGCCATTTCCCTACTCAGGCCATTTTTACCAAATCATCGAAAGAAAACAAGCAACCGGTTTCAGGGAATAACCGGCTTTTTTGCAGAACAAAGACAGTTATTCGCCAATTTTACCAATGATTTTTACCTTGCCGTTTCTAAACAAAATCAGCATGCAACGAACCTTCTTCCTCCTCCTGTCATTTGCCATCGGCTTGACTATTTTCGCCTGTAAAACCACCCCCGCCACCGACCTTGCCCGCTGGCAAGTACAGGCCGAAAACATCACGATTTTTCGCGACGATTTTGGGGTGCCACATATCTATGGTAAAACAGATGCCGATGCCGTATTTGGTATGTTGTACGCCCAGTGCGAGGACGACTTCAACCGGGTCGAGCGCAATTACATCTGGGCCATCGGGCGGTTGGCCGAGTTGGAAGGTGAATCGGAACTCTACAGCGACCTCCGGGCCCGGCTGTTCATGACCGAGGAAGAAGCCAAAGCCAACTATGATAAGAGCCCGGAATGGCTGAAAAAACTCTGCGACGCCTTTGCCGACGGCATCAATTATTACCTGCACACCCACCCGGAAGTAAAACCCAAACTTCTGACGCACTTCGAGCCGTGGTACCCCATGTACTTTAGTGAAGGCTCCATCGGCGGTGACATCGAGCGGGTCTCAACGGCCCGGATGAAAGCTTTTTATGAAAACAAGGAATCGCTCGGCCTGAATGAACGGGGCAATGGCCTGCTCTACCCCGACCCTGAAGAAGAACCACTCGGCTCCAACGGTTTTGCCATCTCCGGCAAACTGACCGAGTCGGGCAACGCCATGCTCCTCATCAATCCGCACACCTCGTTTTATTTCCGGCCGGAAATACACGTCGTCAGTGAAGAAGGGTTGAATGCTTATGGCGCTGTCACCTGGGGACAATTCTTTGTTTATCAGGGATTTAACGAAAAAACCGGCTGGATGCACACCTCGTCTTACGCCGATGTCATTGATGAATTTAAAGAAGAAGTTTATGAAGAAAACGGTCGGTACGTTTACCAATATGGTGTAGAAAAACGCCCCGTCACGACGATGGAAGTCACGTTGAAATATAAGGATGGCGAACAAATGAAGGAGCGTATATTCCCGATGTATCGCACCCATCATGGTCCCGTCACGCATCAACTTGGTGAAAATTGGGTAGCCACCGCACTCATGTGGGATCCCGTCAATGCGCTCATCCAGTCGTTTACCCGCACCAAGCAGAGCGGACAGGAGGGATTCCGGAAAATGATGGACCTCCGTACCAACTCCTCCAACAACACCGTCTATGCCGACGCCGAAGGCAACATCGCTTACTACCACGGCAATTTCATCCCCAAACGGAACCAACAATTCGACTATTCCAAACCCGTGGACGGCAGCAATCCCGCCACCGACTGGCAGGGCTTACATGACGTGAGTGAGTGCATCGTCGTCGTGAATCCACCCAACGGCTGGCTGCAAAACTGCAACTCCACCCCGTTTACCTGTGCCGCCGAAAACAGCCCCAAGCCCGAGGACTATCCCGTTTATATGCGGCTGCCTGCTGAGAATTTCCGGGGTATCCACGCCGTGCGGCTGCTAAAAGAGCGCAGTGGCTACACCCTCGACAAGCTCATCGAAACGGCCTACGATCCCTACCTCCCGGGGTTTGAAAAATTGATCCCCGGCCTGGTCAATGCTTATGACCGGACGCCCAAAAAAGACCCAGCCATCGCACCGGCCATCGAAGTGCTCCGCCAATGGGATTTCCGCACCTCTGCCGGGTCGGTTGCCATGACCCTGGCCTATTATTACGGCACCCTCTACGACCAGAAAGGAACTGATCCGGAGAATTTTACCGGCATGGAACGCATCAACCGCTTCGGCACGGCATCGCCCCTCGAAGTGCGTTTGGCCATTTTCACCGAAGCCGTGCAACAGCTGACCGCTGATTTTGGAAAATGGGACGTCCCCTGGGGTGAGATCAACCGTTTTCAACGCATCAACGGCGACATCGTCCAGCC
>JBFIJS010000762.1:0-2486 GCA_041600595.1 Saprospiraceae bacterium
AAGAAACTTTTTTACAGAGCATTCAAACTACCGGCATGAAAAAAATACTCATTATTGAAGACAATGACGAGGTAAGGGAAAACCTGGAAGAAATCCTGGATCTCTACGGCTACGACACGACGACTGCCGAAAACGGCAAAGTCGGTATTGAAAAAGCCATTACCAACCCTCCGGACCTCATTCTATGCGATATCATGATGCCAGAACTCGACGGGTTTGGCACGCTCAATATCCTGTCGAAAAAACCAGCCACCGCCGATATCCCCTTCGTCTTTCTGACTGCCAAATCGGAAAAAGAAGACTTCCGGCGCGGCATGAACCTCGGTGCTGACGATTACGTCACCAAGCCTTTTTACAAAGACGAACTCCTCCAGGTGATCGAAACCCGGCTCAAAAAAAGCGAGCGGCTCAAAAAAACTTTTGACGGCACCTCCACCGGGTTGACATCCTTCATCAACGAAGCCCGCGGTTACGAGGCCCTGAAAAAACTCTCCGACGAGCAGGCCGTCAAGTCTTTTCGCAAAAAAGACCAAATATTTGCCGAAGGCGACCTCCCGCGCTACATGTACCTCGTCAACAGCGGCAAGGTCAAGCTTTATAAAACCAATGACTACGGCAAGGAATACATTATCCACATCGCCAAGCAGGGAGAGTTCTTTGGCTACACGGCCTTGATCCAGGACCAACCTTACGAGATTACCGCCTCGGCTATGGAAGATGTCGAATTAAGCATGGTACCCAAGGCAGACTTCCTCCAGCTATTGCATGCCGACCGCAACGTCTCTTCCCGTTTCGTAAAAATGCTGGCCGAAAACATTACCGAAAAAGAGGAGCAACTCCTCCAACTCGCCTACGACTCCATCCGCAAAAGGGTCGCCGAAGCCCTGCTCACCCTGCAGGAAAGGGAAGGCAGCAACACCTTCGACATCCTCCGCGAGGACCTCGCCCAAATCGTCGGAACCGCCAAGGAAAGTGTTATCCGGATGGTTTCGGAATTCAAAAACGATGGCTATATCGAGGTAAAAGGCGGCACCATCAAGATTCTCGACAGGGAGAAACTGGTGAACATGCCCGGATGATTCCATGCGAAAGGGCGGGCACTTAACACCCGCCCTTTCGCGTGGATCAAATAATGATAAAAATCACCCCCCTCCCAAAACAATATCACCTGCTCCCCTACCCGCTCCGGCTACTTTTGTCGAAAAATCATACATGCCTTTCACGATAGCTGCCGATCAAACATTGAAGGATACGGGCCACATGAACGATGCTGCCTGCCACCACTGTGGCGAAGATTGCGGCAAGGAGGCCGTTGAGTTTGCCCAACACCACTTCTGTTGTCAGGGGTGCAAAATGGTTTTTGAAATTCTCCACGCCAACGACCTCGGAGATTATTACCAAATAGAAGCCCGGCCCGGCACCAGCCTGAAAGGAAAGGAAAGGGAAAAATACGTTTGGCTCGACGACCCCGCCATCATCGAAAAACTAATCGATTTTACGGATGGCAAAACAACAAAAATCACTTTCCTCCTCCCCCAAATCCACTGCGCCTCCTGCATCTGGTTGTTGGAAAACCTGTACAAACTTCACGAAGGCATTTTACAGTCGAAAGTCAATTTTCTGAAAAAAGAAGCCTACCTGACTTTTGACAACAAGAGCCTGACCCTGCGCGAGCTGGTCGAACTGCTCGCCATCATTGGGTATGCGCCTGCCATTAACTTCAGCAATCTGGACGACGAAGTCAAACCCGCCATCGACCGCACGTTTTTCTACCAGTTGGGGGTCGCCGGTTTTGCCTTTGGCAACATTATGCTGCTCAGTTTTCCGGAGTATTTAGGACTGGAAGAAAGCGTATTTAAAACCTGGTTTGGCTACCTGAATATTTTTCTTTCCCTGCCCGTTGTTTTTTACAGCGGCAAAGGTTATTTAAAATCGGCCTGGACAGGATTACAAAAGAAAATGCTCAACATTGACGTACCCATCGCTCTGGGGATGCTCACTTTATTTTTCAGAAGTATTTTTGAAATAATATCGCATACCGGAGCGGGTTATCTCGACAGCCTGGCCGGACTTGTTTTTTTTCTTTTAATTGGCAAATGGTTTCAACAAAAAACTTATCACCAATTATCATTTGAGCGGGATTATAAATCCTATTTTCCCATTGCTGCCACGACCATAAAAAACAAGGTGGAAAATCCGGTGGCATTAAATCAATTAAATATTGGAGACACCGTCGTCATCCGCAACAATGAATTAATTCCTGCCGATGGTATTTTAAAAAACGGTCGCGCCAATATTGATTACAGCTTCGTCACCGGTGAGTCCGAACCGGTAAAAAAAGCCATTAACGAAAAAATATTTGCGGGCGGGCGGCAGGTGGGGTCAGCCATTGAAGTCCTGCTGACCAGGCGGGTTTCGCAAAGCTACCTGACCCAGCTTTGGAACGATGATGTTTTCCAAAAAAAGGAAACGACGACCACCAGCAC
>JBFIJS010000763.1:0-2484 GCA_041600595.1 Saprospiraceae bacterium
AGGATTATTATGGATACGATCTCACCATGTTTCGCAAAAAAGCGCTCATCAAGGTGAAGGCAAAAGTGTCGGTAGGTTACGACCTGGAAAAAATAAAAATCACCTCTTACCCGGACACGAAAACAATTACCATCAGTGAATTGCCACCACCTGAGCTATTGTCGATCGAACACGACCTCGACTATTACGATATTCAGGAAGGAATTCTGAACTCATTTTCTCGCGATGACTACAATAAACTCAATGCCAACGCCAAAGAATTTATCCGGCAAAAAGCTCAGGAAAGTAATTTGTTTGACCAGGCTCAATTGCAGAAAAACAAACTCTTCGAGATGATCAGGCTGATGGTAGAAAGTGCCGGATGGCAATTGAAAATCGAATCAGAAAGTGCCCGTTTTGAGAACGTCCTACCTGACTGAAGGCAGGCTTTTTGAAAAATTATCAGTTTTTCAGGATTTCACGGTGAGAAAACGCTTTTTGACCGCTACTACCAATGAATGCCATTCCAAATAATGGATCACCAATCGGATCAATATATCGAACAGTTCCTTACAGAAAAAATAGCGGGGCCAGGCCAGCCGACTGTGTGGCAGTGTTGAGGGCTATTGTTTTCAACGAAAAAACAAACATCAGAACAATGGAAAGCACATTTCAACAAACAGAAAAACGGATTACAAGAAAAATTTACCTTCATGCCAACTTCAGCAATCATCTCGTTGAATTGAACCGGCAGTTATGCTTGGCAGCTGCGGTTTTTGCTCTCATTTTCACCTTCTTCTTTTTACTAATTGGCAGCCGGGCAGCCGGGCAGCAGGCAGTCAAAACCAGCTGTCACGAGCCCGATGATTTAGCGTTTGGAAGAAAGGTAGCCCCTTAGTTATCAACATCTTACATAATATTTTTTCAAAAGGCTTTCTATCCTCACAAAAACTTCTATTTTCGCCGGTCCTACAAACAAAATTTCACTTAACTAAAAACAATTTTTTATGAGTTCAGCATTTCAGATTTTGATATTCGCCTGGATAGGGGTGATTGTTTGGATTTACATTGTGATCCAATCGAACAAGAATGTTCATCCAAAAGCTTTGTTCGCCCTTTTTATGGTGGAGCTGTGGGAGCGTTTTAGTTACTATGGGATGCGAGCCTTGTTGGTGCTTTACATGATAGCGGACCTGGCTGATAACGCAAAAGGGGGATTCGATTTCGAAGATGCAAAAGCGTACGGAATTTACGGAGCTTACGGCGCCCTGGTTTACCTGACACCCATTATTGGTGGCTATTTTGCCGATAAAATGATGGGCTTCCGGAAGGCTATTTTGTGGGGGGCGATCCTGATGGCACTTGGCCAGTTTACCCTTTTCCTGGATAATCAAACGACCTTTTACATGGGTCTGGCTCTATTGGTCATTGGCAATGGTTTTTTCAAGCCGAACATTTCCAGTATGATCGGTCGCTTTTATCCGGAAGGTGATCCACGGAGAGACGGTGCATTCACTATTTTTTACATGGGAATCAACATCGGTGCTTTTTTAGCCCCGCTGACATGTGGTGCGATCGGGGAATCCATAGGCTGGAAATACGGATTTTTGTGTGCCGGTCTGGGTATGGGACTGGGGTATGCGATCTTCCTCTGGCAACAAGCCAAGGGAACATTTGAAGATTATGGTCTGGTACCAGAAGGAGCAGAAGACGTGAAGATGCTCGGTATGAACGGGAAAATACTACCTTACGCAGCTACCCTGCTGATGATTCCTGTCGTTTGGGGACTGATCGTGGCCAACGATATCGTCGATATCATGCTGGGAACTGTCGGCTTGGGTATATTGCTATATCTGTTGTTCATTATTGCACCCAAATATCCCAAAGAGCAGAAGCAGCGTATTTGGGTGGTAGTCCTTCTCTTGATCTTCACAACCATTTTCTGGACTTTCTTCGAATTGGCAGGATCTGCCATGAACGTATTTACAGAGAGAAATGTCAATAAAACCATGCTGGGTGTTGAATTGCAAACGACCTTTTTCCAGTCGGTCAACCCCTTGTTTATCATGATATTTGCGCCAGTCTTTTCCTGGTTTTGGATCAAATTGTCGCGTGCTGATAAGGAACCATCCGCTCCTTACAAGTTCACCTTTGGTCTGGTACTGCTTGGTGCCGGGTTCCTGGTGTTGAATATTGGCAAGGCGAGTGCGGTAGCCGGATTGGTGCCGGCTATTTTCCTGATCATGCTTTACTTATTACACACTTTGGGAGAATTGGCCTTGTCGCCGGTAGGTTTGTCGTTGGTGACCAAACTGGCGCCTAAAGAAATTGTGGGTTTCCTGATGGGGATTTGGTTTTTATCCTCTTCTATTGCGCACCAGGCGGGCAAACACATTGCGAAGTTAACGGCGATTGACCCGGCAAACTCTACCCCGGAAGAATCGCTGAATCTGGCAATGGGTGTATTTAACAACATCGGATTTTTCGCCATTGGAGCAGGTGTAC
>JBFIJS010000764.1:0-2481 GCA_041600595.1 Saprospiraceae bacterium
AGCCACGATAGCCACGTAGACTCGGCAGCATTCCGCCAGCTCGATTCCTTTTTGGTGCAGAACTACCCGCTTGCGGATTCGCTGCTGGAAAAAGAACGGGTGAATGAATTCAGTTATATCTGGAAATGGCCCGGTCGAAATGCCCGGCTCGCTCCTATCCTGTTGATCGCCCACATGGACGTCGTCGGGGTGGAAAACGGCGGAGAAGACTGGTCGGTGCCTCCTTTTGCGGGGGTCGTGCAAGACGGCTATCTGTGGGGAAGGGGGACCCTCGATGACAAACTGGCCGTCTGTGGCATTTTGGAAGCAGTCGAATCCTTATTGTCTGTTGACTATACCCCGCAGCGGTCGGTCTATCTGGCATTTGGCCACGATGAAGAAGTTGGCGGCAAGTACGGTGCAGTCAGCATCGCCGATATTTTCAAGAGAAGAAATATTGCGTTCGAATTTGTGCTGGACGAAGGCAGTCTGATCGTAGAAAACGCCCTCCCCGGTTGCGATCCGCCCATTGCCTTGATCGGCCTGTCGGAAAAAGGCTACGCAACCTTCGACCTGACCGCCAGTGTGGAGAGTGGCGGTCACTCCTCAATGCCCGGCCGCGAGTCGGCGATTACCCTGCTGAGCGAAGCCATTACCCGGCTCCGGGATCACCCTGCCCCCGCAAAGATCGATGGCCCGGTCAGGGCCATGTTCGAACACGTTGGGCCGGAGATGAGCTTTTTCAACAAAATTATTTTTGCCAATTTGAGGTGGACAGAAAGTTTGATCGTAAGTCAAATGTCCCGGACACCAACCACCAATGCGCTGCTCCGCACCACCATTGCGCCAACCATTCTGAATAGTGGATTTAAGGAAAATGTAATCCCAGCCCAAGCCAGGGCGCAGGTTAATTGCCGCATCCTGCCCGGCGAGTCGGTAGAATCGACCATTGCGTATATCCGCAGTGTCGTCGACGAACGGATTGAGGTGACCTTGAGCGAAAACAGCCACGCCAACGAGCCGCCGCCCATTTCCGGCACCGATCAGTTTGGCTATTCCGTTTTACAAACAACCGTTCGGGAGGTATTCCCGGAGGTCATTGTAGCCCCGTCGCTGGTGGTTGCCACAACGGATGCCCGACACTACACATCGGTATCGAAAAACATTTACCGCTTTAACCCGGTGAAAATTACCCGCTCCGAAATCGGGGGCATACACGGAAAGAACGAGAAAATAAAAGTAGAGGAGTATAAAAATACAATTCGCTTTTACCGCAGGCTCCTGCTCAATGCCTGTAAATAAAAGTGTTGCGACTACTGTTGGCTAGTGGAAAAGGGCTGCTCCGGGGTCGTTTTAAAAATGCCCGGCTCACCTTGGCACCTCGATTTTTTGCAAAATATCCTCCACCACATCCTTCCCGTCGTAGCCTTCCATTTCCCTTTCCGGCGTCAGGATGATGCGATGGTTCATGACGGGGAAAGCCACCCGGCGAATATCATCCGGCGTCACAAAATCTCGACCGCTCATGGCGGCGATCGCTTTCGAGGCTTTCAGGATTGCCAGTGAGGCCCGGGGCGAGGCCCCTAAATACAAGTCGGCATGGTTGCGGGTTTGATGGATCAGTTCCGCAATGTAATCGAGCAATTCCTCGCTGATCTGCACTTGTTCGACCAACGACCGGCAACGGGCAATTTCCGATGGCGTAAACACTGGCAATACTTCTTTCCTGGCCGTCTGGCTGAAGTCGTTGCGGAATCGCCGAAGGATGGCCTTCTCTTCTTCCAGGCCGGGGTAGTCCACATTTATTTTAAACAAAAACCGGTCGAGCTGTGCCTCGGGCAATTTATAAGTCCCTTCCTGTTCGATGGGGTTCTGTGTGGCCATGACAAAAAACGGCGTGCTCATCGGGTGGGTTTTTCCGTCAACAGTAACCTGGTATTCTTCCATTACTTCAAACAAGGCAGCCTGCGTTTTGGCGGGAGCCCGGTTTATTTCATCAATCAGAACGATGTTGGAAAAAATGGGGCCGGCATTAAACGAGAACGCCGACGTCTGCATATTGAAAACCGTTGAGCCGACCACATCCGTCGGCATCAGGTCAGGCGTAAATTGAATGCGGGCAAAATCGACCGCCAGCGTTTGCGCCAGCATCCTGGCCATTAATGTTTTAGCAACACCCGGCACGCCTTCGATCAGCACGTGCCCATTGCAAAACACCGCAGCGATCAATAAGTCCATCATTTCTTCCTGCCCGATAATCACCTTGCGCAACTCTCGCTTGATATTGCCAACCGCATTGAAAACCGGGGACAAATCGAGACGATTTTTTGCCCATTCCGGTGAGGATGCCGCTGCATCAACAGGCTCGGGCGTTAGGGATACTTCTTCTGCCAGTTTTTCCGGGGAGGGGGGCACCGGCGGGTTTTCCGGTTGATTTCCTTCAGGCGTATTGACTGGATCGAGGTGTTCGTCTGTCATGAATTTTTGGTAATTATTGATGAA
>JBFIJS010000765.1:0-2478 GCA_041600595.1 Saprospiraceae bacterium
ACGGCGCTGGAAGAAATATCCGCCGAGCCATTGCGTATTCCCCTCGATGGGGTCCGGGACGGCCTTTACCAACTCTCCGTCATCGTGAACAATGGAAAGACCATGACAAAAACTTTTATGGTGGCCAAACTCTAATCTTTTAGTAGTTTGTATAATCAATGAAGTACTCATTAGTTTCTGTCACCGGGTGCAGCGAGAAAGGCTGTACCCGGTTTTTTTATTAAATGACGAAAGGAAGGATCAGAAAAATGCTCAAAAAGGACATGGAATGACCGTTTATTTCCATCATAAAGCTCCCAAAATTTTGGTGTGTTTGCCCTGTTTCGATTAACATATCACATCATTTTGTTATGGTATGAATTATGCCTTACAAGAAAATTGATTCCCCTTTTGGTTTTCACCAGCATATTTGACATTACGCTCCCTCAGTAAAATTAAAATTTCAACAGCCTTCATTTTTGGATCGGATTTGAAACGATTAATAATGTTGCCATCCCAGGCTTGATTACCCATTAGCACAAGACATTTTGCAGATCATTTAAACTGCATGGCCTGATAAAGACATTGTCCACATTGACCTGTCACAAATTTTTGTTTTTTTGTTTTGTGGATACAAGATGGCTGATTCTTAGCACGGGATTTGCAAAGAGTAGCTTTAAAGCGTTCCTTTCATGTTGAATTTTGACCCTCCGTACAAATAGCCTGAACCCTTCATTTTTTTTCGTCAATGACTTTTCTTGAAATTTCGCCTCCCATCTGTTTTTGATAAAATATCCTGTAGTCAGAATGGATAATATTGAACAAACAAATAGGTACATTAATGAACCAAGCACTATTACAATTAAGACAAATCCCTACCAATGAATTCCTTTCTTATGGAGGGTTTTTCAAAATTAACGGTATTCGGATCTGTCCATTGGTTGCTGCCTTTCTTTCACTCTGCCTACTATTAGGTATGTCGCTTTCCGTGTCGGCACAAACTTCCATTACCAAACACCTCTACCTTTCCGACCCTGCCCAAGCACTCGACAGGGTGGACCCAGTCATTTCGGCGGATGGCACTACGGCGCAATCCACAATGCTGTCACTGTCAGAAAGCACGGTAACGGTCACTGATAACTTCAACACCAATGGCAGTTATGCCGGCGACAACGGCACGGTCAACTGGTCAACCAGCTGGGTGGAAACCGACAACAACGATGCATCTTCCGGTAGTATCCTGGTAACATCCAACGCTTTGTCTATTAAAACTGCCAGTACCAACAATGATATTTTCCGGGAAGCCAATTTATCCGGTGCTACAGCGGCTACTCTTTCGCTCAATTTGGTGAGCAATACTTTGATGCCCAACAGAAATGACGCAATAGTGCTGGAGGCCTCCAACAACGGCGGGGGCAGTTATACTACACTTGCTACCTACGTTGGTAACACTACCGCAGGGGTTAAGTCTTACAACCTGCTTTCCGCATTGGGTTCGGTAAGCAGCAATACCCGGATCAGGTTGCGGGTAAGTATATCGGACAAAAAAGATGTCATGACTTTTGACAATATCTCCATCTCTTTTACCTTACCTGCCATCACCTCGACCACCTTTACCCAAAGCCCTGCTCTGTGCAGCGGGCTGACCATTAAAGCAGGGCAAACAATTTCCGTTAGCAACTACGTGAGCATTATCAGCGGCAGTATGCCCTCCAATCCAAATATCACCGCCACCTTAAAATATGGGACTACTACTTTTGCTACCCTGTCATCACCTGGCTATAGCAGCGGGACGGGCCTGCTCACCTGGACCACCACGCTCGGCAGCGATGTGAACGTGCCAGCAGGGCAAGCCATTTCCTTGCTCCTCACGACGGCGCAAAGTGGTGTTTCCTTCAAAATAAATTACGACAGCCAAACGAAACCATCGAGGGTTTCTTTGCCAGTCACCACTTATAATGAAATAATATCCTACGCTGTTTACGATGCACCTTATCCTGGTGGCAACGTCATCCCGGATGCCGAACAAGGTACTACGGTGTACCCAAGGGCAGTCGTCTCAAACCCATTCGGTGCCGCTGATATTTCGGGCCTGAGCATCACCATTTCCCCACCGGGCACGACCGTGTCGGCCACTTCGGTAGCCTCCTCCGGGTGTACCCGTACCTTTGAATACGCTTGGGTAACACCCAATACCAACGGCACTTACTCCATACCTGCAACTTCTAAGGAAGGACTGGAAAATACGGCGACCGATGTGGAGTCTCTCAATTTTAATGTATGCACCAATTGTAGTTCAACCTCGTCTTCTTCTGAGTTCATGGTCAATACAACCACGGCTGGCGACCAATGGGATTATTGGTGGTCCATCCGCACCATTGCCGTGCAGCCCGATGGTGGTTTCATCATCGTCTGGTTGGACGTATCTGGCCTGGATGGCAACAGTGACGGCATTTTTGGACAGCGCTTTGATGCCAGCGGGGCAAAGGTAGGGCAGAT
>JBFIJS010000766.1:0-2478 GCA_041600595.1 Saprospiraceae bacterium
GCTCGGTGGGGCTCATTCCGAGCCGGAAGAGATGGCTGTCCTTCTGAAAGAGCACATTTTAAAATCACTGGCAGAGGTAGAATCGATGGGCGTTGAAGAACGGATAGATGCCAGAATTAAGAAATATAATTCCATGGGCGACTACCAAACGGTCGCTATTAAAGAGGAGGTATCGGAAGGTGCCGGAGCGGTTGAGCGGTAAGACCTGCTTTTTGCTGGCTTTTAAATTTATCAATTATGGAATTATTTGAACAACTCCGTACCCGTTTCCATCATCGCTTATTGAGGAATGAATTGCCTGTTCACCAGGTTAAACGCCATTCGGTCTTTTTGAACAATGCGACTACCGTCGGCCTGTTGTTCGATGCGACGGCGAAAGATAGCCGCGATACCGTACTCCGTTTTGCCGACAGGCTGAAAAACAAAGGCAAAGAGGTGAAATTGTTGGGATATTTTAATGAGAAACTGAAGTCCGCTGATTTTACTTTCGATCATTTCGATAAAACTCAGCTTGACTGGGCGCTGCGGCCCAGAAAAGAGGTTGCATCTGCTTTTGTACTGCAGCGTTTTGACCTCTTGTTGAATTTGTCCCAAAAAACAGTCCTGCCGCTCGATTATATCGCAGCACACTCCAAAGCCAGATTCAGAGTTGGCCCGTTTACCGAAAATACAGTTTGTTATGACCTGATGATCGATCAGGACGAGCGTAAAGGGTTGGATGCCTTTCTCCAGCAAGTGTTGTATTATCTGGAAAAGATGCAGCCGGCTGGAACGGTGGCAGCAGTATAATCCATGATTGCAAAAAACAAGATCAAGTACTATGGTAAAGTTTAGAGGCACAGGAGTGGCATTAGTGACGCCATTTCAAAATGGAAAAGTGGACTACCCGGCGTTGGCCAGGGTGATTGAGCACGTGATCGAAGGGGGAGTGGATTACATCGTTTCCCTGGGGTCGACGGGCGAGGCCACGACCCTGTTCCGGGAGGAGTGCAAGGAGATATTCCGGTTCACGGTCAAACAAGTTGCCGGCCGGGTACCGCTCGTTGCCGGGTTATTTGGAGCCAATAGCACGGGGCATTTACTGGAGCGGCTGGAGCTTTATGCGGATGCTTTGGATGGTTTTGCTGCGTTGATGTCGAGCAGCCCTTCCTATGTAAAACCATCTCAGGAAGGCATTTTCCAACATTATATGGCCTTTGAAAAAGAGGCACCACTTCCGATCATCATTTATAATGTGCCGGGACGAACCTCCAGCAATATTGCTGCCGACACCACCCTCCGCCTGGCCAACGCCAGCGATAAGTTTATGGCGGTCAAAGAGGCTTCCGGCAACATGGAGCAGGCACAGCGAATCATCAAATACAAACCAGACCACTTTCTCGTGCTTTCGGGCGACGATCCGCTCACCCTGGGTATGGTTGCCTGCGGTGCGGATGGGGTAATATCGGTAATCGCCAACGCTTTTCCTGCGGCATTTTCGGATATGACCCGGGCTGCGCTGGCGGGCGACCTGGATACCGCCCGGCGCCTGCACTACCAATTGTACGATGTTCACCCGCTGCTTTATACCGATGGAAACCCCGCCGGTATCAAGGCCGTACTGAAAATGATGGGGATTTGTGGTCAGGAGGTGCGTTTGCCTTTGACGCCGGTTTCGGACGAGACCTTCGCCAAACTGAGAATAGAAGTAGAGAAAGCGACGGGTGCAGCTATTCCCTCGGTTACCTGAAACAGGGAATCGTTTCTGTCCTGAATGGTGGCGGCGTTTGTATGTTACCGGTTATTTATACCGGTCGTTGAGCCCCTGACCCTGAAGGATCATCGGTACGATTTTATCGAGCCGTTTCATCCTGGTGGCTTCCCTTTTAGCTTCGTTGATATATTCCGAAAATTCCCTCTTTTTACCGGGGGTAAATTGCTCAAAGGCACTTGCTGCCTCCCGGTGGTTGGCCAGGTAGTTAGCCAGTTCTTCCGGCAATACTAATCGGGTGCTCTTTTGGGGCTTGATTTCTTTGCCTTCTTTTTGGTTTTGGATGGCTTCAGCGACATATTCCAGTATTGTTTTTTCCTCGATTTCTTCTGTTGCAGAAAAACGCCATTGTCTCAATCCTTTGGTTTTCCCTTCCTGTGCATTGACCAGCACCTTTTTCGGGTCCTTTAAAAATACGCCCTGAAAAAACCAGATACTCACATAGGATTGGAAGGCGCCCAGTCCGACGATATTCTTTTTGTTCCAGGTATAAACCGGAGCGCCCCATTTGATGGTCTCATCCAGGCCGGTGCGCAGCATGATGGAACGCAGCTTTTCCAATTCATTCTTCCATTGGGAGTGGCTTTCGATATACGCTTCGGGAGTGGCCGATTTTTTCATAGGAAATGTTTTTGGACAAAACTAATTCATCCAGTGAAGAAGCCATAAGTCTGCCGGTTTAATTTGTCTGTTAAATTTACTGGAAAAAATACGGGGCGGCAGAAACC
>JBFIJS010000767.1:0-2471 GCA_041600595.1 Saprospiraceae bacterium
CGCCGACTGGATGACCCGCAATCTCAGCTGGCGGATCGAATTGATATTTCCCATTTATGACTCCGATATCCGCCAGCAAATCCTCGACATCATTGACCTGCAATGGCGGGACAATGTAAAAGCCCGCATTCTCGATGCGGAGATGAATAATTTCTACAAGAAAAACGAGGACGACATCGCCATCCAGTCTCAGATTGAGACGTATTATTATTTTAAAAGAAGAGAAGAAAATATTGACCTGGAGGAAGATAGTGGAGAGGAGAAATAATAGATTTGCGCCGAAATTGACCCGCAGGAAACCTTTTGCCCAACCAACATTAGCCAGGAAGTCCCGTATAAACACAACAGGTGCCGTTGCCATCGTTTCCTTGATAAAACGCAGATGATCCATTCTTTTTTCATCTTTCGGTGCCCCCATGCAAACCGGGGAAAAAGCACCGTTGGGAATTAAAAACAGGATTTTCAAAGACGGTTTTTTCAATGCAATTTTGCTAAACGAGACGATCAACATTTAATAAGGCAACGATTTTATTACATGCGGAACCTCCTCCCGAATTCGCTGCAACCTGAGTTTGGGAACCATTGTTTATCGCTTTTGGCAAATATTTAAATTACAAGTCGAGTAACAGCACAGAATAGCATCCGTGTTTTGACTAAAAAAGTTCATCCTGTTGTAAAACACTAATAATCAACAAGCTGAGCTAAAAAATGAAAAACCCATCAGAAAACGACTGCCGGTTTTGTCTTTGTACTCGCTCAATCAAACATTCAGCACTTATGTCGCTTACCGTTTCTCAACCGATCTCCAAGCTGGTCTCCAATATGAATGAAAGTGCCACCATAAAAATGGCACAGCTGGCCCGCGACCTCAAGGCCAAAGGCCACGAAGTTATCAGTCTGACCCTGGGAGAGCCCGATTTCGACACCCCGGACCACATCAAAGAGGCGGCAAAAAAAGCCCTGGACGATGGCTACACCAAGTACACCCCCGTACCTGGTCTGGTAGAACTGCGGGAAGCCATTGTCCGTAAATTCAAGCGGGATAACGGCCTCGAATTCAGCATCAATCAAATTGTCGTGTCTAATGGGGCCAAGCAGTCCATTGCGAATATCTGCCTCAGCCTCCTGGACGAAGGGGACGAAGCCATTCTGTTTGCCCCGTACTGGGTGTCCTATTTCGAGATCGTAAAAATGGCCGGCGGCGTGCCCGTTCCGGTCGTGGCCGGAGTCGAGCAAGATTTCAAAGTAACGGCCGAGCAGGTGAAAGCTGCCATCACGGACCGTACGAAACTGGTCATTTTCTCTTCCCCCTGCAACCCCAGCGGCTCTGTGTACAGCAAAGCGGAACTGGAGGCGATAGGGGCGGTATTGGCTCCCCACGAAAATATTTACGTCGTCTCTGATGAGATTTATGAGTACATCAACTTCACGGGTAAACACGCCAGCATCGGTACCGTGGAAAGCATCAGAGACCGGGTCATAACTGTCAATGGTTTTGCCAAGGGCTTTGCCATGACCGGTTGGCGATTGGGCTACATGGGGGCCCCGGCATTCATCGCCGATGCCTGCTCCAAGCTACAGGGACAGTTCACCTCCGGGGCCAACGCTTTCAGCCAAAAAGCCGCCGCCTATGCCCTCGATGCTGATCTTTCCCCGACTTTTCGCATGCGCGACGAATTTTTGAAAAGACGGGATCTGGTTATTTCCCTGCTCCGGGAAATCCCCGGCTTTAAGGTAAATGAACCGGAAGGTGCCTTTTACATTTACCCCGATATCAGTTATTATTTTGGGAAATCGGACGGCCAATGGCATATCCGGTCCAGTCAGGATTTTTGCGAATACCTCCTCGAAGTAGGCCACGTCGGTACCGTCGATGGCGAAGCTTTCGGTACGCCCGAGTGTATGCGGATATCTTACGCAGCCTCGGAGGAAGATTTGCGAAAAGCGATCAAATGGATCGGGGAAGCAGTTGCTAAGTTGAAGTGAGGTATCCTGGCAGGTTAGCCAGAGAAAGTTGAGGCTTCTTGTTTATTCCTTCTTTTTGGCCGAAGGCGAACCGGAAAAATGGAAGCTGGGAGCGCAGTGGTGTTTTCATCGCGGCGATGGCCGGGTTCAATGATAAGTGGTTCGCCTTCGGCAAACGAAGGGTGTCTTATTCTCCAAAATTTCTGATGGCAAATGCTATCCGGCTGCCTTCCGCAAATTTTTCCAGCAAATGCTCCAGCCGGTGCAACGTTTTTTTCAACCCGTCATTTTCACCAAAACCAAAAACCACTGCCAAAAACCTGCTGGTTTGGCTGGTGACCATCGTCCGGGTCGAATCGCTGGTAGGGCTGCCGAAAGGGCCGGTTTCGTCGCGGAGTACGGGCAGCCCTTCGATGTTCAACTCCCCCCGGCCGATAGCCTCGTAAGGTTCACCCGAAGTCCCTTTGCCCAGGTGAATATTCCCGTTTATTTTATCAAAATCATAC
>JBFIJS010000768.1:0-2470 GCA_041600595.1 Saprospiraceae bacterium
CGTCGTCCCGATGCATCGGGACGACGCCGCCCCTTAAAATCCCTTTGGGCCGAGCAGCCTCATGCCTCAAAGCGAAGTGAATCCTTCGGCCCACTTGCAGGGAAAAAATTAAAGCAAATTTAAATTACACGGTATTAAGTGATGTAACAAAGGTAAACTGTGTACCGGACAACACTTAATGATGCATGTTTTGCAAGGGGAAGCTGTATAAAATTGTTTTCCGTTCGACCGGCACCCGGTGACACAAAAAGCTACACAACTCACCTTCCCTGACCATTATTTCTACTGATCGCCCTGTGGTTTTGAAGAGCGTTGAAGTTGTTGTCGGCTGGTAATGAGCAGAATTCCCTCTTTTTTTGCTCCAATCAGGGTGTTGACTTTTCCTGGTTCGCTTTTCAACTGACCGTACAGCAGGCACCAAGACAGACACAAGTATCAGATAATCAATTATTTAGAAAAATAAGTTTATTGACGGTAAGTCGTTTTTTCGTCGAAAAAGGGCACAATTTGTTTAAAAAAAGTAAATTTGCCACCGTTTAAAAATTAGCTCCAAAACCACGACAGGTAAATTTACAAATAAGGATAATCCTGACAGTGCCCCACTGGTCCTGTCAGGATTTTCTTTTATTTAATTGAAAAAGAATATCATGACTCAGTTTGAAAAATTTAAACTTCCATACAAGACCGATGCAAAGTACAAGCAAAAGGTCGCTTATTTCTCCATGGAGTTCGGCATCGACCAGGCACTGAAAATTTATTCCGGTGGCCTTGGTTATCTGGCGGGTTCGCACATGCGAAGCGCATACGCCCTGAAGCAGAACCTGATCGGAATCGGTATTTTATGGAAATATGGCTATTACGACCAGACCCGCCGGAGTAACGGTGAGATGGACGTCCTTTTCATGGAAAGGCATTACAATTTTTTGGAAGATACCGGCATAACATTCGAGTTGTTCGTGCACAACCATCCGGTCAAGGTAAAGGTATGGTACCTGGCCCCCGAAACGTTTGGTACGGCACCGATTTTTTTATTGTCCACCCAACATCCTGACAACGACTATTTGTCGCAGACGATCTGCCACCAGTTGTACTCCAATAACCTGGAGGCAAAAATTGCTCAGTACATGCTGCTGGGGCTGGGCGGTGCCAAATTGATCGACATCCTGGGCTTCAATCCCGATGTGTACCACCTCAACGAAGCGCACGCCCTTCCGGTGACTTTCCATCTCTACAAAAAATATGGTGTGCTTGATGAGGTGCGCAAGCGGATTGTCTTCACAACCCATACCCCCGTCGAAGCCGGTAATGAAAAGCATGACATTTACCTGTTGGAAAAAATGGGCTTTTTTGGTGATTTGGCTTTGGATGAGGTACGCAAGTTGACCAATATTTATGACCGCACGTTCAACCAGTCGCTGGCGGCACTCCGCATGGCAAGGATCGCAAACGGCGTTTCCAAAATGCACGGCGAAGTATCGAGAGAAATGTGGGGAGCTTACAGCGATATCAGCCCCATCACCCACATCACCAATTCTCAGAACCATGCCTACTGGCACGACCCTGCGTTCGATAAAGCCGTAGAAAAGGATAACGACAAAGCTCTTTGGGACCGGAAACTGGCCATGAAAAAGGAGCTTTTTAAAATCGTCGCCGATCAAACCGGGAAAATTTTTGACCCCAATGTGCTGACGATTGTCTGGGCCCGACGCTATGCAGGCTACAAACGAGCGGACCTGATCACAAAGGATTGGGGGCGTTTTGAAGATATGGTCGCCGATACCGACAAGCCCATCCAGGTCATCTGGGGCGGCAAGCCTTACCCGATGGATCACCAGGCTATTGGCACATTTAACCAACTCATCAATATTTCCCATAAATATCCGAATGTGGCCGTAGTTACCGGGTACGAACTGGCACTGTCAAAAGCACTCAAACAGGGCAGCGACGTCTGGTTGAACAACCCGCGTGTGCCCCGCGAAGCTTCGGGTACCAGTGGCATGACGGCAGCCATGAACGGCTCCGTTAATCTTTCTACGATGGATGGCTGGATTCCTGAATTTGCCAAACACGGCCACAACTGCTTCGTAGTGCCGGAGGCCGACCGGAGTCAGCCACAGGAAATAGTGGACGAATTCGACCGGATCAACCTGATGGACGTCCTGGAAAAGGAAATCATTCCCATCTACTACGACCAACCCAAAAAATGGCTGGAGATCGTTAAAAATGGGGTGAAAGAGGTCGTGCCGTTTTTTGACTCTGATCGCATGGCGGCCGAATATTACAAAAAGCTGTACGCCGCAAAAGTGAAGGAAATGGCGAAGTAATTTTGTCAAATACTTGGACTTAAAAGCGGTAGGTGGAGTGTTCCCCCTATCGCTTTTTTTATGTGCAAGGGTTACTTACATCCCCCAATCGCCTTTCGGCCTGTCTGAGCGCAAAATATTACAACCCCGTTATTTATACTCCCCAC
>JBFIJS010000769.1:0-2460 GCA_041600595.1 Saprospiraceae bacterium
ATCGGCATCATGAATATTATGCTGGCATCCGTACTGGAAAGGATCAAGGAGATTGGGGTACGGCGTTCACTGGGTGCCACTATGACTGACATTCAGCTCCAGTTTCTCTTCGAAGCCGTTTTCATCAGTCTGATGGGTGGGTTGTTGGGTATTTTGATTGGTGTGGTTTCCGCCAATTTTATTGCAAAATCCGTGGATATTCCGACAGTCGTTTCTGCCTCCTCCATCATTTTATCATTTGGCGTAGCCGCTGCAGTGGGGCTGGCTTTTGGGTTTTTCCCCGCCAGAAAAGCAGCCAAACAAGACCCCATCAAAGCTTTGCGAACCGATTAAAGCAGATCACTTATTTCACCTAACAGCTCAAAACCTGGACATCCATGAAATATCTTTTTCTTTTATTGACTTTTGTTCTTTGCTATAACAAATCGCTGCCGGCTCAAACAGATACGCTTTATCTAAGCCTTCCTGAAATCGTTGCACTGGCCCAAAGTGATGCCCCGGATGCACTGCTGGCAGAGACAAGAATGAAAAACAGGTATTGGTTTTACCAGTCTATTCTGGCGGATTTTAAGCCGGGTATTTCCCTTAATGGCCAATTGCCCAACCTAAACCGCTCCATTCAGGCCATCACACAACCAACCGGAGAAGACGTTTTCATTCAGCGTGCCCAGATGCAAAATGGTATCGACCTGTCGCTCCAACAGCAAGTGGGCTGGACCGGCGGCACCGTGTTTGCCAGCACCGGCCTGCAGCGTCTGGATATTTTCCAGGAAAAGGCACCCGACCTCGTCTCCTATTTTTCTACCCCTTTTTCCATCGGCTTCAACCAGCCGCTCTTCGCTGTCAACCAGCTAAAATGGACGAAACGGATTGAGCCATTGAGATACCAGGAAGCAGAAAAAGGTTTTGCGGAGGAAATGGAAAACGTTGCTTTTCAGGCTTCCCAGCTTTTCTTTGACGTCTTCATTTCCCAACTAAACCTCGAGGCTGCCCGCCGGGATCAGGCCAATGCCGATACCTTGTTCAACATTTCCAAAGGCCGTTTTGAGGTAGGACGGATTGCAGAAACTGAACTTTTACAGATCGAACTCAGCTCGATGAATGCCGACGCCGCCGTTCAACAGGCCCTGCTGGATTTACAATCGGGAACCGAACGTTTGCGGAACTTCTTGGGTATCCGGCAAAGCACCTTTTTCAAGCTGGAAGCCCCGGAAGACATCCCGGAATACCCGATCTCTCTGGAACGAGCCATGAGTATGGCAAAAATGAACCGGAGTGAGATGGTAGCTTTTCAACGCAGATTGGCCGAAGCCGACCGCAACGTGGCTGAAGCCAAAGCGAACAGCGGCCTGCAAATGGACCTGTTCGGCGTTTTCAGCCTCTCTCAAACAGCCAACAATCTGGAAGATGCTTTTAAAGACCCACTCGACAATGAAACGATTCGGTTGGGATTTCAGATTCCAATTGCCGATTGGGGTAAGGCCAGGGCCAGACTCGAAACAGCTTGCTCCAACCGGGAACTGGAGCGAATGAATGTAGAGCAGGAAAGGGTAAATTTTGAGCAGGAAATCATGCTGAAAGTCAAGCAATTCGACCTTATCCGCAATCAGGTTGCACTCTCCTACCGGGCCTACGAGGTGTCCAAAAAAAGGGAGCAAATGACCCGAAACCGTTATTTTATCGGCAAAATTGGCGTGACGGACCTGAATATCGCCATCAACGAAAAGGAGAGTGCGCGCAGGGGCTACATGAATTCCCTCCGTGAATTTTGGCTGGCACATTACGACCTCCGGCGAATTACCCTGTACGACTTTGACCGGGACGTGCCATTGGTCAGAAGAATTGGGGAGGTCGAAGGGCTAAATTGCGACTAAGCCATTTATGCATACAATTACAGTAAGTTGTTCCTGCAGAATATAATTCTCTCCTGACGGTGGACTAAACGCTTGTGTCCGCATATAGGCCGGTAAAAGAAGGCGGCCTGGAAAACAGATTTCCAGGCCGCATTTTTTTTCAAGAATATAATCAGCTAAAACTGCACACCCTACAATTGGCATCCACCTCCAAATCCGGTCGCATCGAAGGTTGTTTCAAAAAACCCGAATTTGGTACCATTTGAGTCGCTGAAAAAAGCTTCGATAATAAGCCCGTTATTGCTTCCACTGCGGATGGGGCTGCAATATTCAAACAGGTAGTAGCTGTTCGCTTCGTTGGTAACCAAAGAGGCAACATTTTCAAATACGTTTGCCAACTGGCCAACATTTGCCGCAGGCACATAGCCATTTCTGCCGAAGGCAGCCAAATCAGCAGCTTCTGTTTCACTACCAACACCAATGGTAAAAAAGGTAATTCCGGAAGGCGAACCGTTGACTGCGGTGAGAGCTTGCGCCCGGGTATAACGGTTGGCCCGATCCCTGCCATCGGTGAAAATGACGACCGATGCCGCAGCGATCCTGTCTC
>JBFIJS010000770.1:0-2445 GCA_041600595.1 Saprospiraceae bacterium
CCGGTCATCGGCTGCGACTGCGCCGTATGCACATCCGAAGACCCAAAAGACCAGCGATTGCGAACCTCCCTGCTGCTGGAGGCAGGTGACCGGGCCATCGTCATCGATGCCGGTCCGGATTTCCGGCAGCAGTTGTTGCGGGCCCGACAGCAGGATTTGCACGCCATCCTGCTTACCCATGAACACAACGATCATATCATTGGGTTAGATGACGTACGACCTTTCAATTTCAAGTACTGGCGGGATATGCCCGTATATGCCACGGAGCGGGTACAGGAACAGGTCAGAAAAAGGTTTAATTATGTTTTTGAGAAAAACCCTTACCCGGGAGCACCCATGATCAAATTGATTTCGATTGTAAAAGAACAGTCTTTTTCAGTGGAAGGCATAGAGGTGTGTCCCATTGAAGTCATGCATGGCAGCATGCCGGTGATGGGTTTCAGGTTTGGTGATTTCACTTATCTGACCGACGTAAAAACTATTGCCGACAGGGAAAAAGAAAAAGCAATGCATTCTAAAGTATTGGTTTTAAATGCATTGCACCACAAAGAGCACCACTCCCACCTCAATCTGTCCCAAGCCCTTAGCCTCATTGAGGAGCTCGCCCCCCAGCAGGCATACCTGACTCACATGAGCCATAGCATGGGCCTGCACCGGGAAACTTCCAAATTGCTTCCCCCGCATGTGGCATTTGCTTACGACGGTTTACGACTTGAGATTTAGGCGTTTTCTTTAACTTCGCAGCCGCAAACAAAATCTTAGCTGGTCGCCGGCATGGGAAAAACCATGCCCCTGCAACCATCAAACAAAACCCAATAATGAGTTTACTACAAGGAAAAACAGCTTTGATCACCGGCGGCTCCCGTGGTATTGGTGAAGCCATTGTACAACGGTTCGCTCAGGAAGGCGCAAACATTGCCTTCACCTATCTTTCCTCCGAAGCGAAAGCCAATGCACTGGCAGCCGACGCCGCCTCCAAATACAATGTAACGGTTAAGGCGTACCGCTCCGATGCCAGCAATTTTTCCCAGGCGGAAGAACTGGTCAATCAGGTGGTCAGCGATTTTGGTCAGATTGACATTCTGGTCAACAACGCTGGGATAACCCGTGATAACCTGATGCTAAGAATGAGTGAGGAACAGTGGGATCAGGTCATCAACACCAACCTCAAATCTCTTTTCAACCTGACCAAGCATGTCATCAAACCGATGATGCGGGCCCGCAGCGGCTCTATCATCAATATCAGTTCGATCGTCGGTATGACCGGAAATGCGGGGCAGGCCAACTACGCTGCTTCCAAGGCTGGTGTGTTCGGTTTCACCAAATCGATTGCCAAAGAAATTGGCTCGAGAGGTATCCGTTGCAACGCCATTGCCCCCGGGTTTATCGAAACGGAAATGACGGATGGTTTAGATGAAAAAGTAAAAGATGGCTACCTGGCCAATATTCCGCTGAAGCGTTTTGGCAAAGGCGAAGAAGTAGCCGATGCCTGCGTCTTTCTGGGTTCTTCCCTCTCCACGTATGTTTCGGGTCAAACGCTGAGTGTTTGCGGAGCGCTAAATTGCTGATTGCACGGGCGGCGACTTGAAAAAGGGGAATCTGCCGATGTCTTTTCTCTCCCGGGGAAGATTGGCTGACTGTCCCAAAACGCCCGGAATCACAGCTTAAAAAAAATGACATCTGATGGGAGCAGTTTTCCCGACAGATGTCATTTTTACAAAAAAACCGGCTGAGGTCAGGCCAGGTTCTTCACACTATCCTTGACCCGGATCAGAATGGCTTCATTCGCCAAAAATACCAACCCTTTTTCCGAGTAATCCGTTAATACGAGCCCCGAGGCGGTCAAAACATCCAGTTGTTCTAAAACATAGTCTTCATCCTTACCAAGGAAAGAGGTCAGTTCGGCGCCGGACAATTCTCCATGAGACAGGAGCAATTTAATGATTTGGTATCGGTAGCGGTGCTTGTAGGCACGGAAAATCTGAGTGGCTCGTTCCACCTGAGTTCCGTTCAGGGGAAGGTGTTTCTTTGTGTTCATTAACAGTGGTACTGGTTTGTGGTAATGCAGCGCCAAAGATAGAAGCCTGTTTTAGATAAACAACTCCTTTCAAATCTTTTTTTTTCAAATAAGGCTAAGCTGTTATTTTATAAAGCTGCCTAATCAACTGCTTACGCTATCATATGATTAGTATAAGTGATTTTTTCAATTTATGGCTGTTTCTTTTCACAACCTTTATTTCTGGGAAAAAGGCCCGGACCTGAAGGGTTTTACTTTTTTGAACTAACCTTTCAACACAGCCGCAAACGTTCAGCACTTTCCAGTCCCGGCCTACCTTTCCAGGGTCGATGATGAAATGGTCTGGCCAAAAAATACGGCGTTGGCCAGCAGCTTGTTGGTTCCGTACCAGAAAGCCCGGAAATTCACATTGTCCTGAATCAGGATTA
>JBFIJS010000771.1:0-2443 GCA_041600595.1 Saprospiraceae bacterium
AACGCCTGCCGGTCCTTTTTTTCTGAGGTGTAAATTTCAACGCCATTTTTGTCTTCGATACGGGTGATATAGATCGGCTTGGTATAGTAGCCATTGTTGGCGAAGGTGGTATAGGCGCCCGTCATGTCGTAAACAGACAGATCCGCCGCTCCCAGGCAGATAGACGGTAATGGGGGGATTTTATCTTTGTCGATCCCCATGTTGGTCAGCAGTTCCAGTACGGGCTGTACGCTGCCCAGCTGTTTCATCAGAAAAACAGAAATGGTGTTGACGGATTGGCGCAGGGCGTCCCGCAGGCGCATTTTTTGGTTGGAATAACGTCCCGTTGAGTTTTTGGGCGTCCAGTCATCCAACAGGCCAAAGTTGCGGTCGTTGGCAAAGATGGTCCGCTGCATATCGGTCACCTCCAGGCACGGGGAAACGCCCTGTTGGGCAATTGCCGTGGCGTAAATGAATGGTTTGAAAGTAGAACCTACCTGGCGGTTGGAGCGGATATGGTCGTAAGCGAAATATTTGTGATTGATCCCTCCGACCCAGGCTTTGACGTAGCCCGTTTTGGGGTCGACAGCCAGGGAGCCCATTTGCATGAAGGCATGGTGGTACCGGATCGAGTCCAGAGGAGTCATGATCGTGTCGGCCTCCATTTCCTCATTGTAGGCGAAAACCCGCATGGTTGTCTTTTCATTAAAGACTTTATCGACATTGCGTTTAAACTGCAGGTACGCTCTTTTTAAGTCGTTCCAGTTTTCGCTTTTCATCGCTTTGCGGTAGCGGGCACGCTGGTCGCCTTGAACAGACGACGGGTATTGATCGGCCAGCATCCACTCCATAGCATCGTCCGTGATCCGAAGCCCTTCGATCTCCTCTTCCAGGATTTGCTCGTACTTCCCGACCTGCCTGGCCCGCATTTCCTGATAGCGGTCGGAGGCCCGGACCATTAGTTCCAGTTTTCTTTTGCGAAATCTTAATTCGGCGGGCGTGGTATTCTCATCTTCGTACTCCCAGGGCGATTTTCGCTGTGCCTTCCACACTTTCCAAAACCGTTCTTGCAGTTGCGACATGTGGGTGAACATGGCTTCCTCTGCGTGCTGCTGGATCACCGGGTCGATGGTCGTATAAATGGTCAGTCCGTCTTTATAAATATTGTACGGTGAGCCGTCTGCTTTTTTGCGGGCGTTTTTTCCCACGAGTATTTCACGGTTTAGTTCCTGGGCAAGTTCGGACCGGAAGTATTGGGCCAGTCCCTGTGTGTGGGTTTTTCGTTTGAACTTGGATATATCGAGGGGCAGGTTTCTTAAAGAATCATATTCCGCCTGGGAAATGATACCGTTGCGTTGCATCTGGCTGAGCACGACGGTGCGCCGGTTCTTTGCCCTTTCGGTAAATCTTTTGGGGTTGTAGAGCGCCGGGTTTTTCAGCATGCCAACCAGCATGGCGGCTTCTTCCACGTTGAGGTCTTTCTGTGATTTGCCGAAATAGGTTTCCGAAGCAGCTTTGATACCGTGGCTGTCGTAGAGGAAATCAAACTTGTTCAGGTACATTTTGATGATTTCCTCCTTGGTGTATTTCCTTTCCAGCCGCACGGCAATGATCCATTCTTTCAACTTCTGCACCAACCGCTCAAACCCCGAACCCGGTTTTCCGGTAAAAAGTAACTTGGCCAGCTGCTGTGAAATAGTACTGGCTCCACCGGCGCTTTCATCTCCCAATAATCCTGTTTTTACAACTGCTCTGACAAGGGCCCGGAAGTCGATACCGGAGTGGTTGTAGTAGCGTTCGTCCTCCGTTGCGATCAGGGCCTGTTCAATAAATGGCGACAACTCATCGAACTCGACGGGCACCCTGTTTTCGATAAAGTACAGCCCCAACACCGAGCCATCAACAGCCAGGACCTGGGAGGCCAGTTCACTTTTTGGGTTCTCCAGTTCTGCCGTGTCGGGGAGGTCGGAAAATGACAAGCCAATAAACAAGAGGATCAGGGAAAGAACCCCAAAGCCAAATGCCCACCACATCCACCGGACGATGTTCCGGTAAACAGGCTTCCTTTCTTCGCGAAGTTGTTGCTGGGTAGTTTTAGACATGCTTTTGATCTGTGCTTTTAACTACGGACTGTTGACATAGGGTGCTTGGTGTAAATATTGGTCCGTTAAAAACTTGACGGACTGGTATTTTAAGGTGGCAAAGGTACAAAAGGTTGGTGGTTCCATACGCGGGCAGTCTTAAATTCTGTGAAGAGCAAACCGCTGATCGCTAAAACAGAATAACGTCCCGTGGCTTGTGCGGAGAGTCAGGCTGGCCTGGGTGGTGGTGCTTGTGCGGGGGTGGAGTCCTAAAAATTATGCCCTGCGGAAAGGAAAATTTCCGTGTCGAACCGGTTCGTGGGTATGCCCACCTGCATTTTCAAAGGGCCGATAATCGTCTCCATGCCATATCCAAAATAGAT
>JBFIJS010000772.1:0-2436 GCA_041600595.1 Saprospiraceae bacterium
GCCATATTAAATGCTGATAAAGGCCCGATCTACATCGGGAAAGATGCAGAAATCATGGAAGGCGCCATCATCCGGGGCCCATTCGCCATGGGAGCTGGCAGTGTTGTAAAAATGGGTGCCAAGATTTATGGGCCGACCGCCATCGGAGAAGGATGTACCGTTGGAGGCGAAGTGAAAAACGTCGTCATGATGAGCCATTCCAGCAAAGGCCACGAGGGATACCTGGGCAATTCTGTGATTGGCGAATGGTGCAATCTCGGTGCAGATACCAATAGCTCCAATTTGAAAAATAACTGGAGCGAAGTGAAGGTGTGGGATTATACTAAGGGTGGTTTTTCAAAAACCGGACAGTTGAAAGCCGGACTCTTTATGGGCGACTACTCCATGGCGGGTATCAATACGATGTTCAACACCGGCACAGTGGTTGGTAACTTTTGCAACATTTTTGGAAGCGGGTTTCCCCGAAATTTTATCCCTTCTTTCAGTTGGGGAGGACACAGCGGCTTTTCCACCTACGAGCCAGCCCGGGCCTTCGCTGCCATGGAGAGCATGATGAAAATACATGGCCACTCCTTCTCCCCGGAAGACCGGCTGATCATGCTGAAAATATTTGAAGAAACTTCGAAATACCGAAGCTGGGAAAGCAAGGAAGAACTCGAAAAAATCCTCCTCAAGTCACAGTCTTGATGAAACAGCCTTCCTGGAAAATTTGGTTGAGTTACCTCACCGAGATCGTCCTGGAAAGAGGTGCCTCGGACGTCAACCCCGATTTGCAATTGGGACTGAAAAAAGGCCGTTACTGCCTCTCCACACCCAACGCCATCTACTCTTTTGCCGACCTCTACGACAATTTTAGCCGGGCCTTCGAACAAGTTAACATCAGAGAACGTGCTATCCGGCAGGTGCTGGTGCTGGGGTTCGGACTGGGCAGCATTCCTTATATGTTGGAAAAGGTATTTGGCAAAAATTGTCAGTACACCGGCGTAGAAGTCGATGAACTTGTAGCCTGCTGGGCCGCCGAATATGTCCTGGATGAACTGTCCTCCCCTATCCAGATGAATCTCGCCGATGCGGCTGTATTCGTAGAAATGTGCCGGCAAAAATTCGACCTGATCACGATGGATATTTTTATCGACAATGAGATCCCGGATGTTTTTCAGGAAATTGATTTTTTGGAAAACTTGAAAGCATTGCTCAACAAAAACGGCCTGCTCATGTATAATCGACTTTTTTTGCGGGAGACAGACCAGGAGCGCACCAAATCTTTTTTCGAAAATGAGTTTAAAACCGTTTTTCCGGACAGCCGGTACCTGACTACAGGCGGCAACCGGATGTTGCTCAGCCACTAAAAATCGAACGATAGTTGAACGCCATCCTCGGTGTTTTCCTTTTCCAGATTAGAAACGGTTACGCCCAACAAACGAACCGCCGCCAGTTCTTCCCCCGACTCCTCCAGCAAAGTGTAAACGGCTTGTCGCAATATTTCCAGCGATCTGATTTCACTGCCAAATGATTTGCTGCGGGTGACCAGTTTAAACGCCGGCGTTTTGGCTTTCAAGGTGACCGTCCGTCCAAAATTTTCACTTTGCTCCATATATCTGTAGACGACCTCACAGACGTGATCCAGTCGTTCCCGCATTTCAACGACGGTGGTCAGGTCTTCACTGAAAGTGCGCTCCGCCCCGATGGATTTGCGTACCCGGTGCGGGTTGACTTTCCGGTGGTCTTCTGCCCGCACGATCCGGTAAAAATGACGGCCGGTTTTACCAAAACGCCTGGCCAGCTCTATTTCGGAAAATCTTTTCAGGTCGGCACCGGTATAAATGTCCATTTCTTCCATCTTTCGGGCTGTTACTTTTCCAATTCCAAAGAATTTTTTCACCGGCAGGGCCTCCAGAAAAGATAACGCCTCCGTTGGTAAGATGACCTTGTAACCATTGGGTTTGTTGATATCGGAGGCCGTTTTCGCCAAAAACTTATTAAAGGAAATACCCGCCGAAGCGGTCAACCCCGTTTCCGCAAAAATCTTTTCTCTGATTTGTTCAGCGATGATAGTAGCCGATTGTATGCCTTTTTTGTTGTCCGTGACATCCAGATAGGCTTCGTCCAGAGACAGTGGCTCAACCAGGTCTGTGTATTCCAGAAAAATATCCCTGACCTGACGGGAAACGGCTTTATAAACCGGAAAGCGGTGAGGTACAAAAATCAGTTCCGGACATAAGCGTTTGGCTGTCACCGAGGGCATGGCTGACCGCACCCCAAACTTCCGGGCTTCATAACTGCAGGAGGCCACGACGCCACGCCTGGCTGAGCCGCCTACGGCCACGGGCTTGCCCCGGAGCGCAGGGTTGTCCCGCTGCTCAATCGAGGCGTAAAATGCATCCATGTCGATGTGTATGATCTTGCGGTTTTCCATGTCAAAATTGACTGGTGGCA
>JBFIJS010000773.1:0-2435 GCA_041600595.1 Saprospiraceae bacterium
GACCCCATTTGTCATTGGCGAGCCGCTGGCGGATGCAGAGCCCGTTTCACAAGTTGGGTTTGATGTATTTCCCAACCCCGCACGTGAGGTCCTCCGGTTGCGTTTCGATCAGTTATTTTTTGGAAATAGTACGTACCAAATAATGAACCCGGTGGGACAAATCGTACAATCTGGCCAGCTTGGTACGGGCCAGCAGGAAATAAATGTGGCGTCACTCCAGGCCGGTTTTTATTTTATAAAAATAAATCAGAACGAACGGACAGGCGTGAGAAGGGTTATTATCCTGGACTAAAAAACCTTTAAACCCGTTGGCACAGGTTATCGGGAGGAATTCAACGACGGGCGTAAAAACCTGACCAGTCTTATTTCGGAATGCATCCCCGCACGGTCTTATTTTCTTTTTTAGTAGTCATGATTAGATGTTATTCTGAAATATTTCGCAGCAATACCAACTATCGTTGGCCGTCAACCATCAACCGAATAAAGTCTGTTGACTAAAAATAAATACCAATAAAAATGAAGCTGATGAAAGCTTTTCGCAAGAGCAATATACTGACCCTGATTCTTGGGACTACCATTTTATTACAAATCAATGCGCAGAACTTTCACGCCCTGGATGTGCCCGTTTTCGAAAATGGGCAGGCGCTGGCCAATCCCTGGACGGGAGGCATGAATGCTCCTCAGTGGTCTTCCTTTGATATGAATAACGATGGGAAGAAAGATTTGTATGCCTTTGACCGGCACGGGAATGTGCACCTGGCATTTATCAATATGGACGATACACCCGGTGCCATCAACTATAAATCAGCTCGTTTTTGGTTACATAATTTTCCGCAGGGACAGAACTTCGTTATGATGCGGGATTACAACCGGGACGGGGTTGCCGATATGTTTGTCAGTGCATTCGACGAGGGTTTGCCGGCCTTTAAAGTATATAAAGGCCGTTGGGAAAATGGTCTGCTGGCCTTTCAGCGAATCCTTTTTCCGGAGTTCACATACGACGTGATTCCTTTTATGCAAAATGGTCAGGTCGTCAATTGGGTAGAGGTTTACAACAATCCGGATTATCCTGCGATCGATGACATTGACGGCGATGGCGATCTCGATATCCTAACCATGAACCCCGGGGCCAATAAAGTACTCTGGTATAAAAACACTGCTTTGGAAAGTGGCTTTACCGATGAGGTGTTGCGGTTCGAATTGGCCGACGAGTGTTGGGGACGGTTTGGCCTGGTGCCTTTTTCCCCGGAGCTCACGTTGAGTGCGGAAATGGGGGAATGTGCATTCTTTACAGATCCCGACCCACAGGACAACCGGGTGCACGGAGGCACGACTATTTGCACTTTTGATCAGGACAATGATGGCGATAAGGAAATTTTGTACGGCGACCTGATTTACCCCAGCGTTATTTTTGGAAAAAATGGCGGCACCCCCAATCAAGCCTGGATGACCAGTCAGGATGCGAGCTTCCCGTCGGACGATGTTCCGGTGGACATTCCCAATTTTCCGGCTTCTTTCCACCTCGATGTAAACAATGATGGTGCGAGGGATCTGTTGTTCTCTCCAAACCAACCCACCGAATCCCCCGATATCAATACCGTTTGGTACTACGAAAACCAGGCTTCCGATGCGCTGCCCGAATTTGCCTTTCAGCAAAATGATTTACTCTCAGGCGGGATGCTGGATTTTGGCACCGGCGCTACTCCTGTTTTTGCTGATGTCAATGCCGATGGTTTGCTGGATCTCATCATTGGCAACCGGGAGGAATACAGTGATTCTATCAAAAATTCCTACCTTGTTCTATTGCTGAATACCGGAACGGCCACCGAACCACAGTTTACCCTGACGGATAGAGACTGGCTGGGACTGAGCCAGTACAACAGCCAGACCTGGGCATTTAGCCCGACTTTCGGGGATTTGGACGGCGATCAGGATGATGATTTAATTATCGGAGACCGGCAGGGTTTTATTCATTTTCTGGAAAATACGGCGGGAGAAAATCAACCTATGGAATTTGCACCGCCGCAGTTTCTGTGGAAAAATATCAATGTAGGTTCTTATTCCACGCCTTTTTTACATGATTTAAATAAAGATGGTTTATTGGATTTAATTATCGGCGAAAGAAACGGAACCGTTAATTATTTCCCCAATATAGGAACGGCCAGTCAACCGGATTTTCATCCCATTGAGGAAGATGCTCCCAACAATAATTTTTTAGGAAAAATAAATACCCAGTTTAATGGCTCGCCAATCGGTTACAGTCAGCCGGTCGTCGTTGAATTTGCGGACGAAGCCTTTTTATTTACCGGGTCCGACGCAGGTTGGTTGATGCAGTATAAAATAAATACGGATAGCTTGTCAAGTGGTTCTTTTGAATTAGTTGACGGACAATTTGGCAATATCCGGGAGGGCTTTACGACCCGCATTGCTATCGC
>JBFIJS010000774.1:0-2434 GCA_041600595.1 Saprospiraceae bacterium
ACTGCCCTGTCCATCCACGAATGTACGACCGAAATTGACCGCTACATCGGTTGGCCCGGGCAGGCTGTTTCTTACAAAATCGGAGAGTTGAAAATCAGGGAATTGCGGAAATTGGCGGAAGAGCAACTGGGCGATAAATTCAATATCCGGGAATTTCACGACCTTATTTTATCAAATGGGGCCGTTCCGCTCTTTGTTTTGGAGAGAATGGTCAGGGAATGGCTCCAGGAAAAAAGGTAAAATTTTGTTCCCGGAAGGACTCCCTCGATAGCAGCATTGGCCGACAGCCGACCAATGCTGCTTTTTTTGCTAAACTATTGTTAATTCTGGAAAACGGCCGTAACGAAAGCAGTCTTTCAAACGATTTATAGGTAGAAAAACAAAGCGAATTTTCCGGTCATTCAATCTTAAAATGACCGGTTAAAATGAAAAACACCAACTTCTCATCCATAAAATAAATCGTCATGTTAGCACTTTTCGGCATATTGATTTTATTTGGGGCCATGAGCAGGTTGGCTTTTTCTGAGCGCTTTTGACAGGTCTCGGAGGTAGCCGCCCGGCACTCCCCGGACGTTTAATCCACTTTGCCTCGTCTTGTCCTGCCTTCCTCGTTTGCTTACTTCATTTCTGCCGGAATAACGGCCACTGTCGTTTTCACGCCTTGCCTTAAAATGGTGAGATGAATACGTTGGCCAATTACCTCGTGGTTCAGATTCTTGTGCAGATCATCAATGGAATGGATCGGTTTTTCAGCGAGCCCAACAATGATATCCCCTTGCAAAAGCTGGGAATTGAACGCAGGGCCGTCCGGCTCGACTCCCTGTACCAAAACCCCGGACTTGACGGGCAATTGATGGTAATTTACCGTTCGGGGGTTGAGCGGCACTGTTTGGGCCGAAATCCCGATGTATCCCCGTTGCACTTTTCCTTTCAGTACCAAGCTGCCAACGACATAAGCTGCCAGATTAGAAGACACCGCAAAACAGAGTCCCTGGGCAGGCAATATTACCGCCGTATTGACACCGATCACATTGCCATTACTATCCACCAAAGGACCGCCGGAATTCCCCGGATTCAATGCCGCATCGGTCTGGATCACATCATCAATCAACCGGCCACTTTCCGAGCGCAGCGTCCGGCCGAGCGCACTGACGACCCCGGTAGTGACGGAGTACTGAAATCCGTAAGGGTTGCCGATGGCCACTGCCAGCTGACCAACCTGCAAATGGTCGCTGTCGCCAAAACGGATGGAGCGAAGGTTGTCGGCATCGACTTGCACAACTGCAATGTCGGTAGCAGGATCGTCGCCGACCAAAGTAGCGGTGAGTTCCCGCCCGTCTTGTAAAGCCACCCCGATCTGCAGGGCCTGACTCACCACGTGACTATTGGTCACGATCAATCCATCACTGGAAATAATAAAGCCGCTGCCGGTACCAAATGGTTGTGGCTGCCGGCCGCGTCGGGCTCGCGTCGGTTTGGCATTTTTCCTGACTTTGATCTGAACAACGGCAGGACTTACGTTTTTCGACACCTGAACGATGGTTCTGGAATAGGCGTCCAACAATGCAGCATCAGGATTATTAGGCAGCTGGAAGCTTTGGTCGATGGGGTTTTCAGTCGCAATAAAATCTAACATGGGAACAAATAGTTGTGAAATGCACTCGCTCTGAGCACTATTTCGGCCAATAAAAAAGAAGCCCGGCGGGGTTTACCCACAAGCAGGCTTCTTCGTTTCGTTTCTCCCCGGAAGGGAATTTTATTGGTTTATCAAAACTGTTCCAAAGAAAGAATTCGGTCAAATTGGCATGTTGCCAAAAAATAATTGGCCATATTGGCGGTGACTTCCGGAAAAAGGGGGTTAAAAAGTCACTTGCTTCTTCAGCGTTTTCTTACCCCGTTTTACCTTGACTTCGGTCGACTCACCTTTGGTAAATTTACTCAACCCCTCCATGTAGTCGTATATCGTTTTCACTTCCAGATCACCAATCTGAATGATGATATCACCACCTTCAAGTCCGGCTTTTTGCGCTGGCCGGTCATCCAGAACGGCATCAATGCGCATGCCCTCTCCGTCATAAACATAGTCAGGCATCACACCGAGCGTCACCTTAAAGCTCGCTCCCTGCTGTTGTTCATCTTTGGTTTTGGTAAAGGTCAGTTTATCCTGACCGTCCAGGTGTTCGATCAGATCGAGCATGAAATCGGCGATATCTTTGATCCCCTGATAATTAATCAGCTCACTATCGTCGCTGGGCTTATGGTACTCGCTGTGCTGACCGGTGAAAAAATGGAGCACCGGAATATTTTTCAAATAAAACGACGTGTGATCGGATGGCCCGACCCCGCTATCGGTGGTCTTAATGTTGAAACGGCCGTTATTGATTTTCTCCAAACTTTCTTTCCAGACCGGAGAAGTACCAGCACCATAAATGGC
>JBFIJS010000775.1:0-2430 GCA_041600595.1 Saprospiraceae bacterium
ACCGGCACCGGGCCAGGGTATCTGTTAATAAAACAGGGCATTCCCCATGACATGGAAAACACCCCGCTGTTATCTTTAGTGCTGAACTTACCGTAATAAGATGCCAGGTCACAGGCTTCACAGGCAAACTGCCTTCTCTTCGTTTTCACTGCTACAAGCAGGCGGCCCATCAGTACCTTGTGATCAATGGATAAGTACTCGTTTCTCTATCCAAGACCGGTGGCCTTCCGCAGCGCATCAATTTGAGCAGCCCACAGTTCCTTGGTTTCATCAACCTCATCATCATCACAAAAATCAGTGATTTCTAAAACTGTCTGATTGGTCACGCCACCTTTAGAGATTTTGAACTCCAGGTACTCACCGATCCGGTCTTCTTCGAGCCAGTCAAAACGTACGAGTTCGTCTTCTACATTTTCAGTCAGGCGTGCTTCTTCCGGGGACCCACTCCATTCAAAGGTGTAAACCCCTTTTAAAACATCCACCCCATCACAAAACCAACGCATCAGGTCGCCGGGAGAGGTGAAATAACGATAGAGCAAAGAAGGGGAAGCTCTCATCAAGAAGTCGATCTGAATTTTAACTCTTTCCATGATATAAGTGATTTTAATTGGTAGAACGGAAAATTAGTCAATCCCGGGCTATTCGTCCACTAAGAACGGATAAAGTATGTCAGTGCCCGGTGTATCGGTCGGCGAATAAAGAATAAAATTTGAAATTTTCAAAAAAAAATGTGCCCTTTCAACAGATACTCAAAATTATCTTTGGGAGAACCATAAAAAAGAATTCGAATAAAAATTACACCCGGAAGGCAGTGATAAACCAGCTAACTATCAGTCCTTTTTAAATAACTGGAAAGCAGATATGAAACACAGGGATTGTAAACTATTGATTTTCAGTTGGAATACCTTTATTTTTGCACGTATTTTTTTGCAAACCTTTCAGACTTTCCATGTGCTCAACATTTTAATAGCTAAAACACGAGTTATTCATGTCCTCCAGCATAGCACGAACGAATTTCCTTTCAAGGATTCACTCCAATTTTTCCGGTTACACAAATGTTTTTTTTTATTAATGTTGCGTAGCAAAAACTATTTTTTTAATCGAACAATAAACGAAGCGGCTTAATGAGACAACTAAAAATTACAAAATCAATCACTAACCGGGAAAGTCAGTCCCTTGAAAAATACCTTCAGGAGATCGGGAAGGTGGACCTCCTGACCCCCGAAGAAGAAGTGGAACTGGCGAAGGCAATCAAGTCGGGCGACCAAACAGCTCTCGAAAAATTAACCAAAGCCAACCTCCGTTTTGTGGTGTCTGTAGCCAAACAGTACCAAAATCAGGGCTTATCACTCAGTGACCTCATCAACGAGGGCAACCTTGGCCTGATCAAAGCTGCACAGCGCTTTGATGAAACGAGAGGTTTTAAGTTTATTTCTTACGCGGTCTGGTGGATTCGCCAATCTATCCTCCAGGCCCTGGCCGAGCAATCACGTATCGTTCGCCTTCCCCTGAACAAGGTCGGTTCGTTAAATAAGATCAACAAGGCCTTCTCCGAGTTGGAGCAAAGCTACGAGCGGGAACCTTCCGCCGAAGAGTTGGCCTCCCTGCTCGAAATCCCAACGGAAGAAGTAGAAACTACCCTGGGGGTCGCTGCCCGGCACGTATCGATGGATGCTCCATTTGTGGATGGGGAAGATAATTCACTATTGGACGTGCTCGAAAACAGCCATACCAATAATACCGACAAAGGACTGGCTTATACGGAATCGTTGCGATTGGAAATTGAGCGGTCTCTCAGCACCCTCACCGACCGCCAGTGCGACGTCATCAAACTTTACTTTGGCATCGGCATCGAACACCCGATGTCTTTGGAAGATATTGGAGACAAATTTGGCCTGACCCGGGAAAGGGTTCGGCAGATCAAGGATAAGGCGATCAATAAACTGCGATCAGCCAGCCGCAGCAAGCTGTTGAAGCACTATCTTGGTTCGTAATTTTCTGGTCAGTACCAAAGCTGAACGTACGACAACTATCTTCACTAAAAAAGGCAAAAGTGTTATCCACTTTTGCCTTTTTTAGTGTTTCTTACCCTGCTGGTGCTATCGCAAAACCACGCCCATACTGTTGTTGGTCCGGTCGCACTCCGAAGCATACTGTTTGTTTTCTGCGGATAAAATAAGGCTTTTCATATACCTCGTTTTTTTTCGGATATCCACTTTGATCCGGGCATTCAGGCTTTCACCGGGCAACAATTCAGGCTGCTGGTGATCCTCCTCTGTCAATACTTTACCCCCCACGGGAATAGCGCCACGAGTCAGGGTCGTCACGCCGGATAAATAGGCGTGCAGCACCAGGTTGTCTTTTCTATCGGCATTTTCTCCAAACAAATAGACGACCCCTGTGCCACTGTTGGTCAGGGTATATTGCAGG
>JBFIJS010000776.1:0-2428 GCA_041600595.1 Saprospiraceae bacterium
ACAGTTGGTGATGGGCATTGATACCCTGGAGACGGTTGGTAATGCCAATGCTGCCACCGGCCGCATATACGGCGCATCATTCACAGCGCAGGTCAATGTTGGTTCGAGGTGGCAGTTGCAGTCCAACCTTCATTTCACCAAAGGGAAAGAGTCTTTTTTCAGCGATGAAGACCCCAACAATGTGATCGATACGCTGGTACCGGCCTCCCATATTCCACCCACTTATGGCCGTACAGCCCTGACCTATACCGGTAAAAAATTTACCATCAGCGCCGTTGCCAGTTATTTTGGGAAAAAACCGGTGGATGAATACGGTATCGTCAACATATACCGAAACGATGAAGGAGAGTACATCACCGAACGGGAAGGTGGCTCCGACAATATTGAATTGTTGTACACCACCGCCGGCTTTTATTTCAGGGAAATAGTACAAAACGGGGAACGACGCCTCCGGCTGACGTGCAATAATCCTGATGATGAAGGGGAATGCGAGCCGAGATACGCAGGAACCCTGGCCTACACCATCTTCAATCTTTATACTTCCTGGCAGATCAATGAAAAATTGGCTGTCAATCTTGCCGTAGAAAACATTGCCGATCTGCATTACCGGCCATTTGCCTCGGGCCTGAGTGGAGCCGGCCGCAATTTCATCGTGTCGCTGCGGGCGCAGTTGGGAAAATAAGTTTATTGCAGACCAGCGAGGTATTCATGGCCGGCTGCTCTCCCTTTTTGTCGGGCGATGCTATCTTTGCAGTCCGTTCTGCAAACAATTATTTTTCAACCCATCCCGGATTAATCTGGGATATATTTTCACTAAGTGGCCTTTAAATCCCTTCTTCTCCAACCCTTTGCCAAGCTGACTGCCCGTCATATTTCCAAATGGAGTGCGAATGCACTGGGTGCGCAGCAAGCCGTATTGGAGCGCTTGCTTAAAAAAGGACAAAAAACTGCCTTCGGGAAAGAGCACGGCTTCGACCAGATACGATCTTACGAGGATTTCAAATCGTCGGTGCCCATCCGGGGCTACGAGGAAATCAAGCCTTACATCGAACGTATTAAAAAAGGGGCGTTGGATGTGTTGTGGCCGGGCCGGCCAAAATATTTTGCCAAAACCTCGGGTACAACTTCCGGCGTGAAATACATCCCACTGACCCGGGACAGTATGCCCAACCACTTCGGGACTGCCCGGATGGCCCTGTTCAATCATGTGGCCCGGACGGGAAGGGCCGGTTGGGCCGACGGGAAACTGATCTTTCTTTCCGGAAGTCCGGTGCTCGAACTGACCGGGAATATCCCTACCGGCCGGCTTTCCGGCATCGTCAATCACGAGGTTCCGGCCTGGCTCCGGCGCAGCCAAATGCCTTCTTTCGAAACCAATTGCATCGAGGAATGGGAAGAAAAACTGGAGGCCATCGTAGCGGAAACCCTCCGGGAAGATATGACGCTGATCAGTGGCATCCCGCCCTGGGTACAGATGTATTACGAACGATTGTTGGAGCGCAGCGGCAAAAAATTTATCAAAGACCTATTTCCCAACTTTTCCATGTTCGTGTACGGTGGGGTCAACTTCGAACCTTACCGGGCCAGCCTCGAAGCTCTGGTCGGTAAAAAGCTGGATACACTGGAAACCTATCCGGCCAGCGAGGGATTCATCGCTTTTCAGGATCAGCCCGGCGATCGGGGGCTCCTGCTAAATGTCGATTCGGGTATCTTCTTTGAATTCGTGCCGGCCGATGAAATATTCTCGGAAAACCCCACTCGCCTCCGCCTCAATGATGTAGAAATGGGTGTCAATTACGCTTTGCTCCTGAGTACCACCGCCGGCCTGTGGGCTTACAACATCGGCGACACCGTGGAATTCGTTTCCCTCGATCCCTACCGCATCATCGTCACGGGCCGGGTAAAGCATTTTATTTCTGCTTTTGGTGAGCACGTGATCGGGAAAGAAGTGGACGAAGCCATGCTGGCCACGGCCGGCGACCTGCAGCACAACATCGTGGAGTTTACGGTGGCGCCCCAGGTTTCTCCGCCCGAAGGAGGGTTGCCTTACCACGAATGGTTCGTGGAATTTGAAAACACACCCGACGATATGGCCCTTTTTTCCAAAAGACTGGACGAACAAATGGTCCGTCAAAACATTTATTATGCAGACCTGATCAAAGGCAAAATCCTGCAGCCGCTTAAAATCAGGCCCTTGCAGAAAGATGCCTTCCGTAATTACATGAAATCGCTGGGCAAACTGGGTGGCCAGAATAAGGTGCCCCGCCTTTCCAACGACCGCAAAATCGTCCAGGCCCTTTCGGATTATGTGTCCGGTTGAGGCCGGGAGAAAAGTGGTGAGCTTTATTTACCATAAAAAATAAGGGAAACGGGGGGCCGGTTTGCAACAATGTGACGGAAGGTCGGCTCATTTATTTTTGATTAAAAA
>JBFIJS010000777.1:0-2396 GCA_041600595.1 Saprospiraceae bacterium
ACCACGGATGTGCTTGCCGCAGGAGTCACCGTACCTGAAGAGAACCGTGAACTTTTTGTGCTGGTGAAGGAAAATGGTGCATGGAAAATCGGGCGGTATATGTTCAACAAAATGAAGCCTTCAGAGAAGTGATGGCGTGTTTTCAAACTGGTGTGAGGCGCTTTTGAATGCGAGGACATGACCAGGAGCAGAACGCCGGGAGGGTTCCGAACCCTGCCGGCGTTCTCCGTTACATCCCCATCACCTCCTCGTACCAGGCCTTCGAAATTTCCCCCCGCTGGTAAAAATCCTCCACGTCCCGGAAGTCGCCTTTTTGGCCATAGTCTTCGGTTTTGACCACCTGCCCATTTTCGTCGTAGTACGTCCACTCGCTGACCCGGATGCGCCACGAGCGGTAGGTGCCTGCGGCCTGTAATTTCCCGGAGGGGTAATATTTTTTGATGAGCACGTCGAGCCGGGAGGTCATTTTTTCTACCTGAGAAAAAGCACTGCGGATGCTGTCGGGCTGCTCCACGTCCATTTGCACAAAGGATACCTGCCCGCCGCTGTGGTGGATGTCGGCAGTTGCTTTTTCGCCTCGTTCGGCGCTGCGGGCGGTAGGGATGACATGGAAATTACGCTCGGCCAGTTCTTTGGCGATTTGCCGGCCGATACCTTTGTTGGCGCCGGTGATAAGGGCTGTTTTCATTGATGTTTAGATTTGCACTTTTTTTAAAACGGATAGCGTGGAAAAAGGATGAAGTTCCTTGCAAAATACAGGAGTCACCCTTTTTTTCATTGTAAACCCAGGCCTTGTTAAACGGCGTTATATACCTTGTGAATCTATGTCAGAGTTCTGTAAACCCACAGGGATTTACCAATTCTCCCTATCTTATTACCTCTCTGTTTCAACACCAGTATTATGGATAATCACCTCCCCGGCGAGCGCATCGCCAACATCCTACTTTCGAAAAATGTCCTTTTGGGTGGAAAAATGCCTGGCGTTTAACCCGAAGGCGAAGGCAAACAAGCGAAAAAAATAAGTGCTGGTCTCAATCCTTCCCCGCGCCGGTGAAGTTGGCTCGCTCTTTTGGGTTGACAGTTCCCTGCCAATCCCTTACCTGATCAACGTCACATCCCCCGAATACAAAATAACCACTTCGTCTAAAAAGCGGACTTTAGCGAGAAAGATGTAGGTGCCAGTGGGTAATTGTTTTCCACGGGCTGTTCCGTCCCATCCTGTGCTTTCATCATTTGGCAAAAAACTTTGTTGTTCAAACACGATGCCTCCCCACCGGTCGAGCACCATCAGTTCATCAATTTGGCGGATATTGGGGGTGGCACCGAAGATGGTGAAATGATCGTTGATGCCATCAAAGTTGGGGGAGAAGGAATTGGGGATATAAACCTTTCGAACTTTATTGACTTCCACGTAGATCGAATCCGTAGCGATACAACCGGTTGCGGAAGTAGCGGTCAGGGTGTAAAGCGCTGAACCGGTAGGGGTAAAGTTCAGGGACTCACAACCGGTCTGGCATTCAATCAGATTGGCGGGAGACCACGCAAAGACATCGGCAGGTGTGGAAAAAAGCGGGTTGAGCTGTACGGATTCTCCCAGATCAACTTGCCAGTCCTGGCCCAGTTCTACGGTGAACAGCCCGGGGTTTTGCAGACTAACCGCCGTTTCCAAACTGCATCCGTAGCGGTCAGTGATCCGGTAGTTGTACGTTGCTGCTCCCAGGTTGAAGAGACTGCCGGGGTTGGCTGCCAGTTCGTTGTTGATGTAGATGGAGTAGGGGGCTGAGCCATTAATGATTGAATCGATCTGAATGCTCCCGTCGAGGAAATCGGTACAGCTGGGGTCATTGACATTAAAAACAGCATCCAGGTTGGCATCGGGGATAATGGTCAAGTCCAGGGTGACGATACTGTCGCAGCCAATAGCCGTTAGCAAGCTGTCGGTGTAGATACCGGTTTCGGAATACAGGTTATTGCCCAGTGAAAAGGACAGCCCTTCACAAAGGGTGTCCACAATGGTGTAAAACTTTTGGACAACCCGGACGATCTTGACATTGGAAACCACCCGGCATTTTGCATTCAGTAAATTGGAAGGGTCGTTGGCCAGTAAATAGCGGTAATAATAAAATCCACCCGAGAGGTCAGTATGGGTGTAGGTCAGATCCGTCGCTCCTGCGATATTCGTCCACGTCATACCCTCGTCGAAGCTCTGTTGCCACTGCACATTGGGGGTGGTGTACTGGTTGCCAACGATGGTCGCTTCCAGATCGATTGGGGATCCGTCTTCGCAAATGTTTGCGATGTCAGTCGGCAGAATCAGGGCTTCCGGTCCACAGGGGCGAAAGGTGATGTTGTCGAGTGCCAGGTCATTTCCTATGCCACCGGGAGCATTATTTTGC
>JBFIJS010000778.1:0-2394 GCA_041600595.1 Saprospiraceae bacterium
GTGCATCGAAAACCGGGGGCAAAGATTGGGATTTTTGTTTGGGAAAACAGAATGATTGACTTTTTATTTAAAAAAGGTTGCCAGCGTATACATATCGGGCAGCTACATAAATTGGTGTTCTGAGCAGAACGAATTGCGGGGAAGGGTAGGGGCGGAATGGCCGGGATGCGGCTTATTCGTATTCCTGGACGAAAGCCAGTTTGGCATTCTTATATTTTTCTTTTTCGATGGCTTCTTTGAATTTAACCATAGTCATCAAAGGCCCCTGGTCAGCGGCCAGATTGATCATCCAGGCGGGAATGCTCCCTCCGGGATCTGAGCTGAGGAAATAATTAAGTTTCAGCTTTCCGTTGCCGATGGGGGTAAATACCCAACGGATATCTGCTTTTGTCATCCGGACAATCCCATCTTTTTCGGGCATTTCATCGTGTACAGAATGAGTTTCGGAGTGGAAAGCCAGGGTGTGCGGATCTTGCCAGAACCTGGAGCGGAGAACCAGATCCCGGTTGCTCAGGGGCCAGGGGAAATCCATTTCTGTATAGTAAATCATTTCGGTCTCCGATACTTTACGGATGGTCCTGGAGGTGACGCTGGCATACACCCATTCATCAAATCCGGCGACGTCGGTCAATATGGCAGCAATGGAAGTCAGGGAAGCTTCCAGTTCGGTTTCGAATTTTAATTCCTTGATATCGCTGTCTGCAACTTCCCGCAGATACACTTTGATGCCACCTTTTTCCCGCTTCAGTTCCCATCCGTCTTTTGAATTTTGGGAAAAAACGAACAGTGGCGTAAAAAACAGGAAGATTGTAAAAATGGTGGGGCTAAGTCTTTTCGTCTGCATACTTTTGTGATTGAATTTATTGCTTGAAGAACCGCTAAAGTAACGCAGTGTTCGCCTTTTGGTAGCAAATTCTTCATTAATTTATGTTGAACAATTTTTCCCCCGGATTTTCCTGCGGAGAAATGAACCAACGCTTTACCTTTTTACTCATCATGCGACAGTATCACGACTTGCTCCAGCACATCCTCGACCGTGGAACCGAAAAAAATGACCGTACAGGGACGGGCACGATCAGCCTGTTCGGCCATCAAATGCGCTTCGACCTTCAGGAGGGTTTTCCGATGGTCACCACCAAAAAACTGCACCTGAAGTCCATCGTTTATGAGCTTCTATGGTTTTTACAGGGCGATACCAATGTGAAATATCTCCAGGACCACGGGGTCCGCATCTGGAACGAGTGGGCGGATGAAGATGGCTCATTAGGACCGATTTATGGCAAACAATGGGTTGCCTGGGAGGATAAGAACGGGAGGAAAATCAACCAGATTGCCCAGGCCGTCGAACTGATCAAGAATAATCCGGATTCCCGGAGGATCATCGTCAATGCCTGGAACGTTGGGGATTTACCTGATATGAGGCTAAGTCCGTGCCATGCTATGTTTCAGTTCTATGTGGCGGATGGAAAACTTTCGTGTCAGTTGTACCAACGATCTGCCGATGTATTCCTCGGCGTGCCTTTTAACATAGCATCCTACGCCCTGCTGACCATGATGATGGCCCAGGTTTGCGACCTGCAACCCGGTGAATTTGTGCATACTTTTGGCGACGTCCACATTTATTCCAACCATTTAGACCAAGTAAAACTGCAATTGTCCCGGGACATTCGTCCATTGCCCAAAATGGTCATCAACCCCGATGTGAAAGATATTTTTAAATTCAAATTTGAGGATTTCGAATTGGTGGACTACCATCCGCATCCGCACATAAAAGCGGAGGTAGCGGTATGATTTTCCGGAAATAATAGCTGAAAGTCTGAACGATCGTACCCTTTCCGGAATGGCCATAAGGTGCTGTTGTCCAATCAAAATGTAAAATGTCCTGATCGGACCTGCCGTTTTTCATCCAACTATTATTGAAAGATCAAGAACTCCGCAAAACGGTTTCTCTTGTTAAAATGCATTTATGCCAACCTTAAAATCAGCACCTTAGTCGGGCCTTTTGTCCGTAGCTGATTCAAAGTATCGAATGTTTTTTTAATGCTATTGAGCAGCGAAGGCCTGTTTTTCCGGGCCGGTGGGTTGTCTGCCGCAATCGCTGGCAAGCAGCAAAACAGCGACTATTGTTGCCTGACATTTAACCAAAAGAATTTTATCAAGTGCTAAAAGTTGCCTGGTCATCCATTTACAAATACAGCGTGCCGGAAGGGCATCGCTTCCCGATGATGAAATACGAATTGTTGCCGGAGCAACTGCTGTATGAGGGTACCTTGACCCAGGCGCACTTTTTTGAACCGGAACCACTGACCGAAGAGGTCATTTTGTGGACGCACGAAAAGCAATATTGGGAAAAACTCAAGACCCAGAACCTGTCAAGAAAAGAAATTCGGGCCA
>JBFIJS010000779.1:0-2387 GCA_041600595.1 Saprospiraceae bacterium
ACATCATCGAAACATCATACTTCCCGGAAGAAGGGACGGTTGGGTTGTTGTTGGTATTGCCACCGCCATCGCTCCACGAACCATCGGTCATGATTGGCGGATACTCCTTCTCACTCAGGTCTGTCCAACGAACGGTATCGACCTTTTCGTTGACTTCCCTGACAGTCCTCCATTCACCTGTCTCAGGGTCAAAAACCTTGGTGCCCTGCAAATCGCCGAGGTCGTCTTCGGTATATACTTTTTCTTTTTCGGATTCCCGGGCAGGCTTGAACCACTCGCAGGAAGCTGTAAAAAGGGAAAGGCAAAAAAGGAGCAACAGTAGAAAAAACTCTATCCGGAAAATTTTCATGGTACTTTATATAGTTGGAACATCAGAGGGCGCCCCTTTCCAATTATATTCGAGCGGGGCGGGTCCCGGTTAAACAGCTGTTATTTCAGGTACGAAGGTAAAAAAACCATTTAACGGCCTGGTCAATTGCCTTGTGTAAAACGTTTTTTAAACAACACGGGGCAGAATAGAGCGATCAAACTGCGCCGGAACAGCCCGAAAGTTGCACCCGATTCCTTATTCCCACTCAATGGTGGCGGGTGGTTTGGTACTGATGTCGTAAACCACCCGGTTGATCCCTTTTACATTGTTAACGATTTCATTGGAAACGTGTGCCAGAAAATCATGGGGCAGCCTGCTCCATTCGGCGGTCATGCCATCGGTTGAATTGACGGCCCGCAAAACGACCGGCTGTTCGTAGGTTCTTTCATCCCCCATCACCCCGACCGACTGAATGGGCAACAGAACGGCCCCGGCCTGCCAAACCTGATCATATAGCCCAAATTTTTTCAGGCCATTGATAAAAATGGCATCTGCTTCCTGCAGCAAACGCACTTTTTCCGGTGTAATATCTCCTAATATCCGCACCCCCAGGCCGGGCCCCGGAAACGGATGGCGGCCATTGATGTTTTCGGGTATGCCCAATTCGGCACCCACCCGGCGAACTTCATCTTTGAACAACATTCGCAACGGCTCCACGATCTTCATTTTCAGCAAATCGGGCAATCCCCCAACGTTGTGATGGGACTTGATCGTCACGGAAGGCCCGTGGACAGATACGGATTCAATCACATCGGGATAAATGGTTCCCTGGCCAAGGAAGGTGATATGATCCAATTTTTTGGCTTCCGCCTGAAATACTTCAATGAATACCCGGCCAATGATTTTCCGCTTTTTCTCCGGGTCGGATTCGCCGGCCAATTCTTTATAAAATTGTTCCTTCGCATCAATACCGACCACGTTCAGCCCCATGGTTTTGTAGGAATCCAAAACCTCCTCAAATTCATTTTTGCGAAGCAAACCATTATCAACGAAAAAGCAAATCAACCGGTCGCCAATAGCTTTGTGCAACAACTCTGCCGCCACTGTGGAATCCACCCCGCCGGAAAGTCCCATCAGGACCCGTTCGTCGCCAATTTGTTTTTGTAAAATAGCTACCGCCTCTTCGATAAAGTGAGCGGGTGTCCAATCACCACTGCAACCGGCAATGTTGTGAACAAAGTTTTTCAAAACCTGCAATCCGTCGAGAGAGTGATACACTTCCGGATGGAACTGAATACAGTACACCGGCTGGGCAAACGCTCCGTCTTTGGCCCGGTAGGCAGCCACTTCAACGCTGTCGGTACTGGCCAGCAGTTCAAACTGTTCAGGCAGCTTGACAATGGTGTCACCATGCGACATCCAAACCTGGGAATCGGTCGGGATATCCTGTAAAAAGGCGCCGTTTTCATAAATTTTACTCAGGCGGGCTTTGCCGTATTCCCGCTTTTCCGAGCGCTGCACCTTCCCTCCGTAATGATCGGCAATGAGTTGGGCACCGTAACAAATGCCCAGCACTGGTCGCTGACCAATGACCTGGTCCAGTTCGAGTTTTAAAGCATTTTCTTCTTTTACGGAAAATGGGCTGCCGGAAAGAATAATACCTTTTATGGTGTCATCGAGGACCGGCACTTTATTGTAGGGAACGATTTCGCAGTAGGTGTTCAGTTCCCTTACCCTGCGGGCAATCAGCTGCGTATATTGCGAGCCAAAATCAAGGATCAGTATTTTCTCAATCATGCGGGCAAATATAGCGCAAAGGTTTGAAATACATTTAAGGTAGTTTTCCACTATGTTTATACATTTGTCGCTCGGGGTAGAAATGTTTTTCATAAAAAACAATGAAAGCCCCGGCCAACAAGTAAGTGCCTTCGGGTGTCTTGTCGTGTTTTACTGTATTTCCTGAGTCTTATACTTCCTGATCGAATATGCCGAACACCACCCTAAATATTCCAGTCCTCATCCGTCCAATCGAGACGGAAGGCAAGAGTGAGTATCACGTACGCCCACTTTTTATGGA
>JBFIJS010000780.1:0-2385 GCA_041600595.1 Saprospiraceae bacterium
GGTTGGTGAAGAGGTCATGGACAGTATTATTAAGAGTTATTTTGCTAAATGGAAATTCCGGCACCCGCAGGCTCCGGACTTTTTTGCGGTGCTGGAAAACGTTGCAAAAAAAGAATTGGGTGCAGAAATGGGGACGCTGGTAACAGACTTTTTTTATCAGTGTATTTACACCACGGATGTCTGTGATTATGCCGTCGGAAGTATTACCAATCAACAAAAAATGTCCCCGCATGGATTATTTGACGGAGCCGGAGTGGCCGATGTGCACGAGTATGGAAAATATGAAAATGGTTATTTATCGGAAGTCGTTTTATACCGGAAGGGAGATATGATATTGCCGGTCGAGGTAGCAATTACCTTTGAAGATGGTTCCTCCATTTTGGAAAAATGGGACGGCCGGGACCGGCGTAAAACTTTTAATTACAGTGGTAATAAAAAAATAATTTCCGCTCATATTGATCCTGAACAAAAAATATGGATCGACCTCGATTTAAACAATAATAGTCTGACTTTGGAACCTGCCAAAGCGCCTTTATTGAAAATGGCGGCCAAAGCCATTTTTTGGATTCAGAATGCCTTGCAAACAGTTGGATTTTTAATTTAATCCACACAATGTATTGTTCATGATAAATGCTTTTAAATACGGTTTAAAAATTGGCTTCGGGCAGAAAGGGACTGCGCTAATTGCCTATTTTTTACAATTTCTCCTCGCTCTTCCGGTGGGGTTGCAAATCTATCAGGTGATGGAAGCGTCTATCGGGAACTCATTGGAAATCAATAAATTGTTAGGAGGGTATAACGATACTGTCGTGACTGATCTGCTCAACGTACACGGTGCTTCGCTGTCTCCTTTATTGGGTCAGCTGCGGTGGGTGTTGTTAGTATATTTAATCGTTAGTGTATTTATTAATGCCGGACTTTTACACGCCGTGAGCCGGGAGGAAAAAGGGTGGAAAATATTTTGGGAAGGGGGAGCTGTTTATTTCTTTCGGTTCCTGAAGGTAGCGCTGTTTTTTGTGGCCATAGCAGCGGTGTGGACCGGAATTGTTTGGGTTCCTTTTTTGGGTTTTTTCCAAAAGTCTCCGGAAGTTTTTTCGTCGGAAAAAATATCGGTGCTGCTGTTGTTGGTCGTATTGCTTTTTTATTTTTTGGGATTATTTTTTCTGTTTAACTGGTCGCTTGTTTGCCGGTTGAAAATATTGGAAGAGGGGATGCGGGTCGGATCGTCTTTGAAAAAAGGATTGGCTTTTTCCGTCAGGCATTTTTTCTCTTTGTTGGGATTGTTGCTGTTGTTTCTTTTTTTACAAATCCTTTGTGCCGGTATTTATTGGTGGGCGGAGGATTCGGCCGGAATGGTTTCCCCGATCCTGATTTTTTTATTTTTTATATTTCAACAGCTGCTCATTTTCAGCAGGTGGATTTTTAAAATAGCGATATACGGAGGGATGCGAAAAATATATCTGGAGCGCAGTGAATAAAAGGTGCATTCCTGAAAATATTTTCCCGCCAGACGGCAGAAGCGGAGCCTTTTGCTGGCTTGCAGCCGGTGTTTAAACATAGCAGCCCCTGCAAATAAAACAGCCTTTATCTCACCCATTTTTCGGTTAATAATTCTGCCACTTCTCCGGCAATTTCCAATCCGGCATTGCGGCCGCTACCGCTAAAAAGGAGTGTATCTTTTTCGAAAAAACGGACGTGCAGAACACCTTGCATACTTTCGTTCACCTTTCCGGTCATTTCACCGGTAATGGGCGAAACAAGGTTGGCCCCCGGCGCCTGTTCGCCGATGATTTCCAGACGGTAACGCCGGTCTTTGAAAGCAATTTCCACTGTTTTTTCGTGGAGCAAAACCCTTCTTTTGGCGCCGGTATAGGTGGCAAACCGGTGTAATTTTCCATTCCAGAGAAACCCCACGATATAACCGATAAAGTAGCTCCCCAACCAGGGGATGTGCGCCACGGAAGCCATCAGGCAGGTTTGACCGGTGGTATCGAAATGGTTGGATTGCATCCAGATCCAGGAGCGGGGAAACGACGTTCCCCAGTCTTTTTCAATGTATCCGATGCCCCCCGTGAAGTCGGTTTTTTGGCCATGTACCGCCAGGTTGCCGGAAAGCGTATGGTGCAGACTGACGACCCCGTGGTAACATTCCATGAAAGGCATGTAAGAGTACCAACCCATGATGCCGGGAGCTCCCAGCATTTTGGGCCAGGGGTACGGATTGTTTATGGAAAGGGTGCCTTGCAGTTCCGGCAAGTCGAGGGATAAAGTGCCGGACGAGAAGAAATTATTGCCGAGCCGGAGCTCAAATTTTTCTGTCGAAGGTTGAAAGTCGGCTGCTGGAAAATGATGATAGCTGGCTTTGCATTGTTTTCCGTCCAGCAC
>JBFIJS010000781.1:0-2380 GCA_041600595.1 Saprospiraceae bacterium
GCCCTGCGGGACGAGGACGGCGATCACGTTGCGGAGAAAAAATACACCCTGGCATCCGGCCTCAATATGCCCAACGGGGTTGCCTTTCGCAATGGCGATCTCTATGTAGCCGAGGTGAACCGGATCCTGAAATACAAAAACATCGAAGACAACCTGGCCAACCCTCCCGAACCGGAGGTCGTCTATGATCAGTACCCGACGGAAAAACACCATGGCTGGAAATACATCGACTTCGGGCCGGACGGTAAATTGTATGTGCCGGTCGGTGCCCCTTGCAATATTTGCGAAAGTGAAGACGAAGTATTTGCCAGCATTACCCGCCTCGATGTGGAGACCAAAGAAATGGAGGTCGTGCAGCATGGCGTCCGCAATACGGTAGGGTTTACCTGGCATCCCGACAATCAGGAGCTCTGGTTCACCGACAACGGCCGCGATATGATGGGTGATGACCTGCCCGGGTGCGAACTCAACCATGCCCCCAGAGACGGCATGTACTTCGGCTACCCTTATTGTCATCAGGGTGATGTGCCCGACGACCGTTTTGGAGGAAAAAGAAAATGTGAAGAATTTACTCCACCGGCTCAGGTGCTGATGGCACATGTCGCACCGCTCGGCATTGAGTTTTATACGGGGGAAATGTTTCCCGACAATTATAAAAAACAAATCCTGTTCGCCGAGCATGGCTCCTGGAACCGTTCGAAAAAATCGGGCTACCGGGTGATGATGGTGACTCTCGAAAATGGAAAAGCGACGAGTTACCAGCCTTTCGTTGAGGGATGGCTGGATCAGGCGACCGACGAAGCCTGGGGCCGCCCGGTTGATCTGGAACACCTGCCCGACGGTTCGTTGCTGGTATCCGACGATTTTGCTGACGCTATCTACCGGGTCTATTATGCCGGCTGAATTTTATGGTTGAGGGGGTTGAGATCTCAACCCTCTCAACCATCTCAACCATCTTCCCCCTCATGCTCTCGGCAATTGCCCCTTACCTCCTATGGGCATCATAAAACCGATGTTCACCCCGACACTCTGGTGCTGCACTCTTTCCCTGACCACGGGAATATCATAGGGCTGGGTAAAGCCATGAGAATAACGCACATCGAGGAACAACTGACTGCCGTTGCCCGTACCAATCGAAACGCCGCCGCCGGCCATTCCGCCTACTTCCCAACGCTCGTAGCCCACCGCATCCAGGTCAATAGCCGTTTCAAACAGATCGACCTCTACCAATAGTTTCGCACGGGTATCGAGTTTGCCGCTGAGGGTGTAACCAAAAGTTGGACCCGCTACAAGGTAAAAGTTGGCGTTTTCGTTACCGAATTTGGCTTTGGCCAGCAACGGCATTTCCAGATAATTGAATTTGGTGATGGCTGTGGCGCCAACGGGAATGGGCAGGCTGAACAGGTTGACATCAAAGTTTTCGTTGAGTTGGAAACCCTTCTGGGTAAAGTTCAACTCCGGCTGTACCGCAAAGTTTTTATGCAGGGCGATCTCCGATACGGCTCCCACATTCACGGTTGTAATACTTTTAAAATCAGGAATTTGTGAAATATCATTGATAAAACCGGGGACTTTCACGTTGGCGCTTTGCACGCCGGTTTTAATGCCGAATGAAATTTCCTGCGCAGACATATTGAGTGCAAAAACAAAGGCGATGGCAAAGCTGATGGTTTTCAGTAACGTTTTCATGTAAGTAGTGTTTTAGCAAACGGCCGGGGAAATAAGCTTTCACTAACCGTCAATTTCAAAATAGCCGGGCGAGCTAAAAAAGCGGCGCCACATCTTTCGTACAATGCCAAGACGCTACTAAAATGTTAAGTACATCAGCCGTTTGGTTACCGTAGCTTTAAAAAAGAAAGGAAAATGTTAAGAGGTTCCTGCCGGTCACTGGAGCGCTTCCAAAACGTTTTTGATCAGTCGTTCCACTATTTTTTTGGGGTCTTTTGAAAACTCATTCGTGATCCGGTTGGCGATCAGAGCATTGCAGGAGACCGCCCGGTGACCAAGCAAACGGGCCATTCCGTAAATGGCAGATGTTTCCATTTCAAAATTGGTCAGCCGGTGACCATTGAAAACGAAGGAACCGGCCTCTGCGAAAAAAGCGGGCGGGATGTTGTTGGCCAGCCGCAGGGTTCGCCCTTGCGGGCCGTAGAAGCCGGGGCAGGAAAGGGTGATGCCGCGGTGCATTCCCCGGCCAATTTCCTCCAGCAAAGACGCAGAGGCTGACGCCACCGATCCGCTCACCGGCAGTTTATGTTTTTGAGAAAAACCGGCAAATGCAGCGGTGAGGGCTTCTTCTTCGCTGTTTTTTTCCAGTTTGTAATAGGGCAGCAGAGCATCCAGGCCAATGCCGAAGGTAGAGATCAGCATTTCATCCACA
>JBFIJS010000782.1:0-2379 GCA_041600595.1 Saprospiraceae bacterium
AAAGCAGGTGATTGCCAGTGGGGAAATTAAAAAGGGGTTTTTTGTGACTTTTTTTCCAGATAAAAGGCTTCTCCTTTGCGGCTTTTTCCCGGAAGTATTGCCACCTGTTCAATAGGTATGTAGAGAAAGTTTTCACCATAGTTGTCGGCATATCAGAAATTCCTGCAAATTAAATGATTTCAAAATAACAGAAAAACCTTCCGGTCATCCGCCCGAAAGAACGCTCTGATTTTCTCCAGACTAGCGGGAAGAACCTGAGTCAACCGGGACTGTTTCAGGTATTACTTACCTGCGTAAAATGTTTACTTGTAAAATACAGAACGGATAAGTCAGTTCTCTGGCCATTCCTGTTCCATATTTTGTCTTGATTATTGTAAACTCGCCGGGAAATAGGGTCGAAACATTATATTGCCCGGTACATCGACCGGAAGAAGAACAAAAATTTCGGAGAATGAATACCGTGTAATTTAAATTTGCTTTAATTTTTTTCTCTGCAAGTGGGCCGAAGGATTCACATCGCTTTGAGGCATGAGACTGCTCGGCCCTTAAAATCCCTTGAGGCAGGCTTTCCGGGTGTTGCCAAAAGAACGACTTTTCCTGCATCGCATTTTTTAAACATACTTAAATTACACAGTAATGAATGTTGATGTGATTATTTTAACGTTCTTTATTTTTTTTATCAAACCTGTTTCCGCAGGCAAAACATTGTCTTGATTTTTCCCCGGGAACAGAAGTGGTTTGAAAACAGCTGTGAAACAATCAAATTAACGCACCAAATCAATGATTGGGAGATAAGGGTAGCGGAATACGATAGGTTTTCCTGACTTCCCGAACCTCCAATTGCACAATTTACAAACATGAAACTCAACGTCGGACTACTCGGAGGCGGCTCCTGGGGCACTACGATTGCCTCGCTTTGTGCCCGCAATTCTCCCACCATGTTATGGGCCCGTAATGCCAATACGGTGGATGACATCAACCAGCATCACCGCAACGAAAAATACCTTCCCGGGGCAAAACTGCACGAGGGGTTACAAGCTACAACATCCATTAAAAAGGCAGTGAAAAAAGCCGACGTGGTGGTCATGGGCATCCCTTCCCAGCATTTTCGGCAAGTGTTGGAAGAGGCCAGGCCGTATATCCGCCCCTGGGTGCCCATCGTCAGCCTGTCGAAAGGGCTGGAGCAAGGCACCAAAATGCGCATGACCGAGATCATCGAAACGGTGATGCCCGGCCACCCGGCCGGCGTTCTGACCGGTCCTAATCTCGCCCGGGAAATCATGGCCGGCCAGGCGGCGGCCAGTGTCATCGCCATGGTGGACGACACCCTGGCCAATGCCCTGCAGAAAGTTTTCCGCACGGGCCTGTTCCGGGTTTACACCAACGACGACGTGGTTGGCTGCGAGCTGGGCGGGGCTTTAAAAAATGTCATCGCCATTGCTGCCGGGATGGGCGACGGTGCCGGCGCCGGGGACAATACGAGAGCGGCGGTGATTACGAGGGGGCTGGCGGAGTTGTCGCGACTTGGCGTAGCCATGGGGGGTAAGCCCGAAACCTTCTCGGGACTGGCCGGCCTCGGTGATCTGGTCGCTACCTGCAACAGCCAGCAAAGCCGTAATCGCTATGTTGGGTATCATTTGGGACAAGGCCGGAAACTGGAGGAAATCATTGAGGAAATGTCGATGGTGGCAGAAGGGGTTAAAACGGTTAGCGTGGTGAAAGAACTGGCCGAAGCCTACGATGTAGAAATGCCGATCACGCAGGAAGTATACCGGGTCGTGCACGAAGGGGCCACAGTGGTCGATGCTTTCCGCGGGCTGTTGCGTCAGCAGTCGGGCGCGGAATCGGATCCCGGATAAGCCAGATGGACGGGCTGTTCGAAAGCAGCTTTTTTCCAAATATGGGGACCAAATAGTCTGCCTCAGGAAGAAGAGGCAGGAGCGCTGGTCGTTTCCCGTAGTTGACCTTCTTTTAAAAAAACTTCCAGCCAGGTGGAAAAAGCGGTAAAGTCTTTAAAACAATAGTCCCGCTCGACCAGTCCCGGTACGAGGTTGAATCGTCGGAACATGAGCAGAGGTTGTCCGTGCAGGGCGGTAAAAACGACTTTGATATTTTTAGCATGTAAATACATAATCGCATCTTCCATTGCGTACAGCCCCGACTGGTCCACGTAAGGTACTTTTTCCATCCGGATAACAACCACCTGCATCTCGGGCAACACCTTGATCATTTCCTGAAAACGGGCGGCAAAGCCAAAAAACAGGGGCCCGTCGAGGTGCTTGATATAAACTTTATGCCCGATGCGTTCGATGATATTTCCCTCATCCGTCCAGGGCATTTCCCGGGAAAATTCTTTGAGCGGGGTGAAATTCGTCCGCC
>JBFIJS010000783.1:0-2376 GCA_041600595.1 Saprospiraceae bacterium
GAGGAGGTAAAATGGCGGTTGGACAATAATGTCGGGATGGAAGATCTGCAAAATGAGCGTAGCCGCTACAACGACCTGAAATCAAAGTTGCCCACGATTGTGGCCAATCTGAAAGAACGCCTTACGGTGGATATTTCTGGTGATAATTTCGTCCCCGGTATGCAACGTGTTCTGGAAACCATTACCGTTTGAGGCTTTGGTCTTTCCGGTTTCAAATGGGTAAGGTTGGCAAAAACAAAGAGGCAGCACCTGTCACAGATGCTGCCTCTTTATTTTTGCCTGCACGGAGTAGAACCAATCAGTCTTTCCGTTCGGTGGGCTTCCATTCCAAACTATTGATCACACCTTCCAGATAAGCTTCAAATTCCTGCAGTTCGGCTGGTCCTTCAATCGTGTTTTTGACGGATTTTATCATATCCCCGTATCGCACATAGGTAATGGTTGAAGGCAGGTCGGCTACTTTGTGTTCGACGGGGTATTCATTGTATAAATCGAGGTAACCCAATTCACTGGCCTTGTCCTTGATGTCCTGTACGGTCACATCGGTCAGTCGGGCCTCGTACCATCCTATTCTGTCAACATGCATTTTCCCCTGCCAGGTAGCCGTGTTGTCGGAGTAGATTTTCACTTCGTAAACAGGACATTTCCCGAAACAGGGCGTTTTTTTATAACCAACTGCATGGTAAGGTTGCTGTGCAGGGCGGTCTTCCGGCTCTTCTTTTTCGGCGAGTTCCTCGTTAGGTTTGGTGATTTTCCCGACATCTTTGGTTCCTTGAGCCGGTTTTTGGTCGCAGGAAAAAAACAGGGCGATCAACGCCAGCGCAGCAATAGACAGGATGGTATTTTTCATGTTTGTCAGCGATAAAAGCCGGGCACCGGAGGCTTAGGTGAAAATAGCACCGGGCCATCGGTGTCCGGCACGAATTACTTTTTCTTGTTTTTGGCACCCGCTTTGGCGGCTTCCCGCTGGGCGGCGAGGGCCTGCTGTTGTTTCATGGCTTCTTCGAGGCGGCTGGAAAAGCCACTTTTCTTTTTGGGCTTCTTTTTATAGGCTTCCAGGTCTGCCTTGATTTTATCGTGGTCGATGATCATGTTTTTAGTGACCAGTGTTTGGGCAATGTTGAAGACATTACTGAAAACAAGGTAACAGGTCAGTCCTGAAGCAAAATTGTTGAAAAAGAACAAAAAGAAAATAGGCATGATGAACTGCATATACTTCATCATTTTAGCATTGGCCCCGCCCATGTTGCCCATATCCATTTGTTGCATATTGTAATAGCTGTAAATCAGCGTGGTAACGACCCACAACAGCGTAAACAAACTCAGGTGATACTGGTCGGTGAAAGGGATATTGGTTGGCAACCAGATAAATGCATCGTAGCTCGACAAGTCGGTGGCCCACAGGAATGACTCCTGCCGGAACTCAATGGAGGCCGGGAAGAAACGGTACAACGCAATCCAAACGGGCATTTGCAGTACCATCGGCATACAACCGCTCAGCGGGTTGACGCCGAACTCGCGGTACATTTTCATGCTCTCCATCTGGATTTGGGTCTGGTCATCTTTATATTTTTCTTTCAGACTGGCCATGCGGGGCTTCAGGGCAGCCATCTTCGCCTGGGAGTGCAACATCTTGTAAGTCAATGGATAGAGTGCCATCTTCACCACCAGGGTAAGGATCAGGATCACAATGCCTTTCGTGCCAATGAAATTCGACAAAAAATTAAACAGCGGCCGGATGATCCACCGGTTAGCTGTACCAATGATACTGGTGCCAAAGGGGACTACATATTTGACCTCCTCACCGTACTCCGTGAGTATCTCATAGTCTTTGGGACCGACGAACATTTCCATGGCAAATGTTTCCTGATCGGTTGGGATCTGTAATTTCGAGTGCAGGATTTTCAGGTCCGGGCTGTCCTTTAGTTTATCCCGGTCAAAAACCCTGGTCTCAAATACGCCACCTTGGAATGGCCGGTCTTTTGACAGGAGGATGCTGGCAAAAAACTGGTTGGAATGCGCCATCCACTTGATAGGGCTTTCGTTCAGGTCTTCGGTGTCGGCGCTGGTACAGCTGCAATAATCGTAGCTGTCGTCGGCCTCTTTGAAGTAAACAGAGGAGTACATCTGCTCATAAGTATAATTGAGTTCGATGCGGTCAAGGTAGTTGAGCCAGTTGAGCTCAATGGCGTTGTTGGGAGCGCTGATCACATTGTTGAGGCCCGCAAAGCGGACGTTATAATCAACGCCATAGCTGCCTTCTTTGATAGAGAAAACCTGTTCGAAATAGCGTCCGTTTCCGGCATCAGCCTTGAAGGAAATGGTATTGCCCGAAATGGTTGGCGTGAAATAAAGCTCTTGGGAACTGATGGTACC
>JBFIJS010000784.1:0-2367 GCA_041600595.1 Saprospiraceae bacterium
GCCAGCGCCACCTCGATGGCGACCTGCAGGCGGCAGCCAAAACCCTATTATCGGAGGCGAAAAAATACATCGCACCGGCTCAGGTACTCGAATGGCAGGTACACCGCTGGCGGTATAGCCTGTGCTATCAGCGGCATCCCGCAGCATTCTGGGCCGCCCGGACGGCAGCTCCGCTCTTGTTTGGTGGAGATGGGTTTGGGATGGGCAACGTGGAAGGGGCATTTATTTCGGGAAAGGAAATGGCCGGGCATATTTTACAGAAAAAAAATTAACTACCGTGTAATTTAAGTATGTTTAAAAAATGCGGAGCAGGAAAAGTCGCTCTTTTGGCAACACCCTTAAAATCCCTTTGAGCCGAGCAGTCTCATGCCTCAAAGCGAAGTAAATCCTTCGGCCCACTTGCAGAGAAAAAATTAAAGTAAATTTAAATTACACGGTATTAACCCTTGGTGCCTGCCCAGGCCGCCCGGTCTTCCACAGTATGTCGCTGTACGATCCGCTGGTTTTCGGCTACTACCTGTGCATCTTTTCGCATCCCCCACATTACATCCCGCGCCCGTCGGTGGGCTGTTTCCAGGTCAATCATTGGAGCCGGGTAATCCCTGCCGAGGACGACGCCGTACATCGTCTGTTCCATGGTCGTCATTTTCCAGGGTTCGTGCAGAAATCCGACGGGAAGGTTCTGAATCTCCGGCACCCATTTTTTAATAAAATCACCGTCGGGATCATGATTTTGCGATTGTTTCACCGGGTTGTAAATGCGAACCGTATTGATCCCCGTAATGCCAGCCTGCATCTGCCACTGCGGATAGTGAATGCCGGGTTCAAAGTCGAGGAAAAGTTGAGCCAGCCATTCGGCACCGGGTTGCCAGGGCTGCCACAACAGGTGGGTAAAAAAAGAAGCCAGCATTGCCCGCATCCGGAAATTGACCCAACCCGTAGCCACCAGGCACCGCATACAGGCATCGACCAGTGGGAACCCCGTCTGGCCCGTTTTCCATTTTTCAAAAAAAACCGGATCAAACTCCTGGCGGAGCTGGTTGAAACCCCGGTTGACAGGTTCGAACTCCATGCGGTCTTCCGCTTCAAATTTTTGGATGAAATGTGCCTGCCACCGGAGTCTTGCCTTGAAGTTGGCCAGTTGAAATTTGTATCCCCCCGGCCGGCCGGCTAAAGTGGCGGCCTGCCACACCTGCCGGATACTGAGGCATCCCCAGGCCAGATAAGGCGACAGCCTGCTGCACCCCCGGCGACTGGCTGCCGGTTTGGAAATGCTCCGCTGATAGTTTTTGATGCGGTCGTCGAGGAAATTTTCCAAATAAGAATGGGCAAAACTTTCGCCTCCGGGTTGAAAATTATTGTCGGGTGTAAACGCCGGCGGCCCGGGCAGTGCTTCCGTTACCGCTGGCTTCAGCTCCACCGATGGCCAGTTTTTCCAATCGACCTGATCCTGGGGAGCCGACATAAAAGCATACCAGTGTTCCCGCCAACCCGAGCGATCCCGTTTTCCGCGGAGGACACCATTGGCAATGCACTCCTGCCAGACGATGGAATGTTTTGCACAAAAACGGGCCACTGCCTTATCCCGGTCGAAGGTGATCTTCAAGCCGGTTTCCTGGTAGGAAAATATTTTTTTGATCGAAAAATGCTCAGCCAACGCGGTCAGGAGGGGAATTATTTCCGCGTGAAAAATATGAATGCGGACAGGGTGCGTTTCCAATTGCCGGTTCATATCGCACAGCGATTGCCAGACGAAGCGCCAATGCCGCTCATCGTATTGCGGAGCAGCCATGACCGACGGCTCAAAGGCGTACAGCAATAAGGTGGGCAAACCATCCTGCCGGGCCAGAGCTAGAGGTTCGTGATCCCGCAGGCGCAGGTCTCGCTTGAACCAGACAAGATTGATGGCAGGTTTTACAGACAAATGATCGTGTTCAAATTAGTTGGCAGGGAAAGGCTGAAGACCATCGGCGTTAGCGGAGCGCAATGCTGCGAGCCGCCAACGCACCTCTGCTATCTCGGGGTCAGCCTTTTTCTGCCCGGATGGCTTCAATTTTTTTCATCACTTCCTCCGCCTCTTCCAGTTTCCGGGAGTAGGCCCGGAGGTCGCCGCTGCGCTGAATGTCGCGGGCTTCTTCCATGAGCTTGGCATAGGTTTGTTCCAATTGCTTGGTAGGGTTCTTTTTGAATAATCCGAACATAAAACAGGTGGTTTAGTATTCTTGAAAAGGATGGAGAAGGCCGACCAAAGGGGAAGGATCGTGCCGTTCTGAATCCTTTGCAGTATTGGTTTTAAAAAAATGCTTTCTTGAGTACACTGTAACAGAAATTTATTTATGAAATGCGGAGGTGCCCCTTAATCTGTAC
>JBFIJS010000785.1:0-2366 GCA_041600595.1 Saprospiraceae bacterium
CTTGTTGAGTACTCTGTAATAAAAGTTTCTTTAAAAAATAAACCGGGAATGTGGGCCGAAAAAAACAATCGGGCAATTAAGTTTCTGACTGCTCGGCCCAACGGGATTTTAAGGGGTGGTGTCGTCCCTTAAAATCCCTTGAGGCAGGCTTTCCGGGTGTTGCAATAAGAGCAACGTTTCCTGCTCCGCATTTTATAAATATACTTCCGTTACACAGTATAGAGCAGTGCCTTTATTTTAGCTATTCCCATTTCATCCAATAATTTAATATTTCTTTCCGGCACTTTTTTAATATCAGTATAACTGGCAATAGCGGCCTCTACTTCGGCAACCCTTAAAATATGGATAAAAGGAAATGGTGAGCGATTGGTGTAATTGGAAACATCCTCTTTTTCGGTTCCCGCAAATTGATAGTCGGGGTGAAAACTGGCGAGCTGGAACTCCCCGTTTTTTTGTTGGTCCGTAAGCAATTGTTCGGCGAGGTCAAAAAGGTCGAGGTATTTTTCAAAGTCATCCAGGCCGTTTGGAAAAATGAGGATCGTGTTAGAAATTTGATCCCTGGATGCTGTTGTCAATTGCTCCACTTCTTTCCAGAAGGCCACAAGCTGTGCCGCTGTATTTTCTTCCAGACAAACTTCAAAATGAACCTGCCCCCGATCGAACGGGTGCTTCGCAAAAGGGCATAACTGCAGGCCGATGACGAAGCGCTCGACCCATCCTCTGCTTTTTTCAATAAATGGTTGTTTTTTCATGATTAGCAAAAATTCAATTTTATCCCCGGTAAAGCAACTGATGGGGCATTTTACTGTTAAAAGGTAAATATTTGTCTGAACAATGAATCAACTACAACACGAAAGCTCCCCCTACCTTCTGCAACACGCCCACAACCCTGTGAATTGGCATGCATGGAAACCCGAAGCGTTTGCGAAAGCGGAAAAAGAAGACAAGCCTATTCTGGTCAGTATTGGCTACTCGACCTGCCACTGGTGTCACGTGATGGAGCGGGAAAGTTTCGAGGATCAGGAAGTGGCAGAGTTCATGAACGAGCACTTTGTTTGCATCAAAGTGGATCGGGAGGAGCGGCCCGATGTGGATCAGATCTATATGGAGGCCTGCCAGGTGCTGACCGGCGGTGGCGGCTGGCCGCTCAATTGTTTCCTCACGCCTGACAAACGGCCTTTTTATGCCGGCACCTATTACCCACCGATGCCCGCCCACAACCGACCTTCCTGGTTGCAGGTGTTGATGAATATTTCCCATACTTTCCAACACAAGCGGGAAACCGTTGAGGATCAGGCGAACCGTCTGACGGAGATCATTGAAAATGCCGGGAAGAATTTTACGGGAAGTCAGTTGAAGATTGTGTCGGAGGAATGCCCGTTCAAGAAAGCCCAGTTGGAAAAGATTTACGGTGGATTGCACCGGATATTTGATAAGGCAAACGGAGGTTTTGGCGGTGCGCCTAAATTTCCGGGCACTATGGCATTGGGTTATTTGCTGAGCTACCACTATCATACGGGCCAGCAAGAGGCTTTGGATCATGTACTTTTTTCCCTGGATAAAATGGCGAAAGGTGGAATCTACGACCATCTTGGAGGTGGCTTCTCCCGGTACACGGTAGATGCGCGGTGGCTGGTGCCTCATTTTGAAAAGATGCTTTATGACAATGCTTTGCTGGTGAGCGTTTTGGGGGATGCCTATAAAATCACGAAAAAAGAAATGTACCGGGAAAGGATCGAGGAAACGATGGACTGGGTGGAGCGGGAAATGACCCATCCGGAAGGTGGGTTTTACGCAGCACAAGATGCAGACTCAGAAGGAGTGGAGGGAAAATATTATGTGTGGGACCGAAGCGAGGTTGTTGAGGTGTTGGGTGAGGACGCCGTTTTTTTCAATGGGTTTTATGATGTGACGGAAAAAGGTAACTGGGACGGAAAAAATATCCTCTGGCAGCAGTATTCAATTGCCGAATATGCCGAAATGGTTGGAGCAGAGGAAGGTTTTTTAAAAGCCAAGCTGGAGGCCTCACGCGCCAGGCTGTTTGCCATTAGGGATAAAAGGGTGCATCCGGGCCTTGATGATAAAATTCTTCTGGACTGGAATGCTCTGATGTGTAGTGCTTATGCCAGGGCTTATACTGCTTTGGGACACGAACGCTATAAAACGGCAGCGGTTAAAAACCTGACCTTTTTGTTGGATAAGTTTCGGCAGGAAGACAGTGAAAAGTTTTTTCACACCTATAAAAACGGATCGGCGCAGTACGATGCTTTTCTGGATGACTATGCCTTTCTCATCGAAGCTCTGATAGATGTACACGAAATCACCTTCGACACCTCTTATTTATTGCAAGCTGGACGCCTGACTGA
>JBFIJS010000786.1:0-2362 GCA_041600595.1 Saprospiraceae bacterium
AATTTAAGATTTGCTTTAATTTTTCTGGTTCCTGGACAAGTCCTGTGGTCCAATTCTTTGAGGGATTTACATCCCTCGCTATGGGCTTTCGTCCCTCCGGGACTTTTCCCCTTAAACCCCCTTGAAACCCCGTTGGGCCGAGCAGTTGGCTACCTCAATGATCAGGTGAAATTCCCGGCCCACATGAATCAGTGAAATTTTAAAGAAACTTTTGTTACACAATATATAGGGTAATTGGGGCTTCATTTTATTGCTGCATTTTAACGACCTGAGTCGGGTCCATCATTTCGTTTCGGATCGCAACCTGGCGGGCAGCGTTTTCTGCCACTTTCAGGAATGATTGGGCAACGATGGCATTCGGGTCCGTAATAATCGGTTTTCCACGATCACCTCCTTCCCGCACTCCCTGTACCAGCGGTACCTGACCCAGTAACATGCTGTTGCTCATCTGGGCCAATTTCTTACCGCCACCTTCGCCAAACAGGTAATATTTGCGATCTGGCATATCTTCGGGCGTAAACCAAGACATGTTTTCCACGACACCCAAAATGGGAACATTGACCGAGGGAAGCAGGAACATATTCATGGCTTTCACAGCATCGGCCAGCGCTACTTCCTGCGGCGTCGTGACCATAATGGCTCCCGTAACAGGAACAGTTTGCACCAGAGTTAGTTGAATATCGCCGGTACCCGGAGGAAGATCGACGATGAGGTAATCCAGCGGCTCCCAGAGCACTTCATTGAAAAACTGCTTGATAATGCCTGCCAAACGAGGGCCTCGGAGGACGACCGCCTGCTGTGGCTCGATGATAAAACCAATGGACATGACCTGCATGTCGAATGCTTTGAGGGGTATTATTTTGGGTTGGCCCTGTACTTCGACGACCTTGGGGCGCTCTCCCTGCAGGCCCAGCATCGTGGGAATGGAGGGCCCGTAAAGGTCGGCGTCGATCAATCCTACTTTGGCTCCCAGTTTTTTGAGGCCGAGTGCGAGGTTGGTTGCAACAGTTGATTTACCTACTCCTCCTTTGCCGGAGGCAACGGCAATGATATTTTTAACCTGGGATAGCGGAGAGGCGTTTTCCTGGGCGTTGGGCGTTTTTGCCACGACGTGAACATTGACCTCGGCATCGGGGTAAATACCTTTTACGGCACCCACACAGGCAAAAATGAGGTTCTGTTTGTTGGGGCCGGTGAGCGAAGGCAGAATGAGGTTGAAGTTGACGTTGTTACCATCAACCTGTAATTGTTCAACCATTCTGGCTTTAATGATGTCCTTACCCGAATTTGGGTCGATGACGGTATAAAGAGCTTCTACGATCCGTTGTTTTTCTATTTCCATAAATTATTGGTAAACGTTGTGACAGTGGTACTGGGGCAGGCCCGTTAGAGTTGGTGTGAAATATTAGCGTACAAAGTTAAGAACAATAAAAAGGATATTAAATCTTTCCTTTCATCTTGGTGTCAAAAACAATCGGAACCCCTTTTCAGTTGTTTCCCAACTTCCCGACCTTAGTGTAAAATTTACGGCATTTCTTTGGAAGCACAGGCAAAACCCTTTAATTTCACCGCATAAAATTAAGACAGGATATGAAAGAAGTGAGCAACTTTTTCAAGTCTGCTTTCTCAGTAGATAATGTTATTTTCGGATTTGATGAAAGTGATTTAAAAGTATTGCTCATCAAACGGGGGGCCGACCCATTCAAAGGTCTCTGGGGGTTACCCGGCGACCTGGTTTACCCTAATGAAGGATTGGAAACGGCAGCCAACCGCGTCTTGCTCGAACTGACCGGGTTGCAGAAAGTTTATCTCGAACAGGTACATACTTTCGGAGCAGTAGATCGCCACCCCCTGGGCAGGGTCATTACCATTGCCTATTTTTCCCTGATAAAGATCAGCGATTTTGTGATCACCCCTTCTTCTTTTGCCCAAAAGGTGAGCTGGCACAGCGTGGAGAAAGCGCAGGCGCAGAAACTGGCTTTCGATCACAATGATATTTTGACGAAATGTGTCAACACCCTGAAAACCAGGGTGCGCTACCGCCCGGTGGGGTTTGAATTACTGCCACCCAAATTTACGCTCACCGAACTCCAGCATCTCTACGAGGCCATTCTCCGCACCAAACTGGACAAACGGAATTTTCGGAAAAAAATCCTGACGGCCCTACGGCCCGACCGATTCTCGAAGTGTTCGGCTGGGAATCGGGTGGCCGATGGAACCAATGACAACCAAAGGAAGGGGGATGGCATGACGACTCGTGTGTCGGTCCGTCTACTGATCGTGTGGGCGCTCTGCATGACGCTCGGCGCGACGGCCGGCGCGGCCGGTCCGAACTTGCAGATGCACTGGACCAAGAGCACGG
>JBFIJS010000787.1:0-2362 GCA_041600595.1 Saprospiraceae bacterium
CCGGCCGGCAAACCGTCGATCTGCTGGTGGATGAGTTGCCAGCCGCTATTTATTATGTAAGAATAAAGGTGGGCGGCCAGTTGGCTGTCAAACGGTTGGTGGTGCAGTAAACGCCTTTGGCGGTCGTCTTTCACCCGTTGCTACAGCGGGCAACGGTTGAAAGATGGCCCTCCTTCCGGGCGGCAACGATAAATTTCCCGGGCGGAAGTCTTTTCAATATATTTGCAACCAATCATTTCCAAATAACATGAAAAGCGCAAAACTACTCCGCCTGTTTTTTTTTCTCCTGATAATCGGCATTCCTGTCTTTTTGCTGAATAACTCACTGACACCTTATCTGAAAAGTGGTCTGCTCCTGATTTTGGGCACCATGACTTTGCTCTGGGTATTTAGTCTGCTGATAAAAGACTCCAGCATCGTGGATATTTTCTGGGGTGCCGGATTCGTCATCACGGCCTGGTTCTATGCCTGGAAGGTGGGTTTTGAAACAATTGATACCTGGCAATACCTGTTGCTGGGCATGGTCACCCTGTGGGGCTTGCGGCTCGCGATTTATCTCGGCTACCGCAATATCGGAAAGGGGGAAGATTTTCGCTATGCCCAATGGCGGAAGGAAAGTGGCAAGCACTGGTGGTGGGTCTCTTTTTTCCGGGTTTTTGTATTGCAGGGGGTTATTTTATGGATCGTTTCTTCCCTCTTTGTGCCGGCCCTGTTGGCTACCGGTGACGCTTCCTGGTGGGTGTATCTGGGTACGGTCCTTTGGGCTACCGGATTTTTTTTCGAAGCCGTTGGTGATTACCAGTTGATGCGTTTTAAGAAAAACCCTGACAACAAAGGAAAGGTCCTCGACACGGGAGTCTGGCGGTACACCCGGCATCCCAATTATTTCGGCGATGCACTGCTTTGGTGGGGCTTTTTTTGTTTTGCCCTGCTTCACCCGGAGGGCATATACTTTGTTTTTGGCCCCTTGCTGATGACATTTTTATTGGTGAAAATTTCGGGGGTGGCTATGCTGGAAAAAACCCTCAAACAAACGAAGCCCAAATACGCCGAATACATCCGGAAAACATCGGCCTTCATTCCCAGGCCGCCGAAAGCGTAAAAGTCGCTGTCAGCCGACTGCCACATAATCAATCCTCGCCAGGTTATTGGAAATGCATTCCCACTGGTCACCGTCATTTTCCGACAGGTATAGATTGCCGGTTGTGGTTCCGAAAACGAGCACGCCGTTTTGCCGAACCAGCGAATGCCGGAACACGATGTCGAAACAGTTGTTTTGTGGCAGACCATTGCGCAGTTGCTGCCAGTTTTGGCCACCATCCTCCGTCCGGCAAACCACCAAAGAGAGCCCGGGGGCGACCCGTTCTACATCGCTCACTGCCGGAATGACCCAGGCCCGGAGCGGATTATCGTGATCAATGGCGAGGGCAAAGCCATAGTCGGCCAGCCCGGTTTGATCGGTCACGTCGTCCCAGGAGTCACCGGCATTGGTGCTGCGAAAAATACCGCAATGGTTTTGTTGCCAAAGCACCGACGGGTTGGAGCGGCAGGCCAGCAGCAGGTGCGGGTCGTGTCCGACTTCCACATCGGGGTTGGGTAAATAGGCTGCTTTCAGGCCATTGTTTTTGGGATGCCAGGTTTGCCCCCCGTTTTTTGTTTCAAAAACCCCGGCACAACTCACCGCAATATAAACGTGGTCACTATCGAGCGGATCGACCACGATACTGTGGATAAACGGTTCGTCCCTGCCAGCCCCAAACCACTGGTGCTCGTTCATCCGGCTGGGGTGATTCCAGAGGGACTCCACCAACTGGAACTGCTGGCCATAGTCTCTGGAAACAAACAATCCTCCGGGCTCAGTGCCGAGCCAAAGGAGGCCGGGCTTGTCCTGGCCGCCATGCCCCATGCACCATATTTTTTTCAGCACGGCTGCTTTTCCCGGTTTGACCGTGGCACCCACCGGGAAGGCCGGCGATACGACTTCGCCCCAGGTCCTTCCCTGATCATGGCTGTAATGTAGTTTTTGCCCCCAATGCCGATGGGCCAGACCCAGCCACCAGCAACCATCTCTTTCGTCTACAAAAACCATGGAAACCGGAAAGCCCAGAAAATGTACTTTTTCTACCTGCCATTTCCCCGACTTCTTTTGGTAAACTATCAACCCTTTGCTGGTACCGATCAGTAATTTCATATTTGATTTTAATGCTGTTTACAGAGTTGACAATTTCCCTGTTGCATTTAATACTGTGTAATTTAAGTAGGTTTAAAAAATGCGGAGCCGGAAAAGTCGTTCTTTTGGCAACACCCGGAAAGCCTGCCTCAAGGGATTTTAAGGGGCGGCGTCGTCCCGATGCATCGGGAC
>JBFIJS010000788.1:0-2358 GCA_041600595.1 Saprospiraceae bacterium
AAAAAAAAAAAAGCCCGCCCAGCGACCGACCTACTTGCTGTTTTTCCTGGCACCTATTATTTGCTTTACTACACTGGCAGTAATGTCCGGCCTTTTTCCATACCCGGCTTTCATTCAGCAGCTAATCCTACCGAAAGCCACGCCACACAGACCCTCGTATAACTCGCTATTTATTCAATAGAACTCCTTATTACTTTTGGTAATCAGATAATTCACCACCCAGCCATAAGCAAAAATGCCGATGGCAAAGATGCCGATCGCGATGAACTGATCCGGGAACAACACCCAAAACGCTCCGGCGACTGCCATAACGACTGCGTATATCAGCAACCCTTTCCGGGCGCTATTTTGCGGTGGAATGGTAAATGCCCCTCCGACCGGAATCATCATAATGCCGGCAATGACTCCGGCCCGCAGAGCCAGTTCACTGTCGGTGAAAAAGTAAGCAGCCAAACTGAGCAGGCACACCAATGCGGCCAGTCCCGTCAGATTGGAGCCCGTTTTTTCGTCGTCGTTGAGGGCGAGCCTGCCGATGGGATGCAGCTGCAAAAACAGGTTGGAAATAGGCTTCGCAATCCAGGTGGAAAAGGCGAACAGGATGTACACCACAATAAACGGATAGAGAAAAGGTGCCAGCGCAGGAAAGCTTTCGGCCAGCCCGATCGCCAGCCGATAAAGCAGATAAATACCAATGATGAAGCCCCATTGGTATTTATCCTGCATTTTATTCATCCAGAGAAAATACTGCAAAATGACCCGGTAAATCGGATTTTTCCCTTTGATCGCTTCTTTTAGGCCTTCCCTCGCCAGTTCATTTTCCGGATCGAGGCGGAGGGCCTCCAGAAATCCCTGCATGGCCTGTTCGTACTGGCCTTTTTCAATGGACACCCAGGCCCGGTTGGCGTGGGAGTAGCTGCTCTCCGGGGCCCGGTGCAGGGCAAAATCCATCGTCGCGGCGGCATCTTCTTTTCGGTTCAGTTTGATGAGCGCCTGCGCCCGCTGATTGATCAGGTGCACGTGTTCGGGGTCGAGTTCCAGACCGCGGTTGGCTTCGTGGAGAGCCTGTTCCCAATTTTGCTGGTAAAACTCAATCTGGGAGCGCAAGAGGAAAAACTGAGCGTTCGCCGGATCGATCCGCTGCCCCTCGTTGATGGCCAGCCGGGCCCCGGCAATATCCTTATTGTAGAAGGAAGATTTCCCCAAAATATAATAGAACATGGGCTCTCCGGGCCGGTTATTCACTGCCAGCCGGGCCGCCTCCACGGCATCCGGGTATTCGTTTTTGTAAATATGACACTCGGCGAGCAAGGCGTAAGCCATGGCTTCGTGGGGATTTTCGGCCAGTGCCTTTTTGATTTCGGCCTCCGCTTCGGCCATCCGGTTGGTTTGAAAGAGGTGGTGAGCTCGTTCGAGGTAGGGATTAGTCACTGCACGATTTTTTTAGGTTTTCTCCATTGCCCGGATGTTAGAATCCGGGTCATGGAGGGTCACTTTTTTATTTTCAAATACGCCAAAATATCGTCGTACAGCCCTGCTTCATTCGCAAACAGCGCATAATTTTTCGCCGTTTGAAACCACTCTTTGGTCGTGGCCCGGTGCTTTTTCACTGCTGCCAGCAGGTCGTCCGTTTCGATAGGGAGGGCTTTGCCTTTTTTCATGCTCTCCTCCAGTTTTGATTCAATGGCGATGTCAATGATAGCTTCCAGATCGGCTCCGGAAAACTCTTTGGTACGATCCATTATTTTATCGAAATTAATTTTCCCCACGGGTTTGCCCCGCAGTTTAATTTCCAGAATGGACTTCCGGGCCGTTTCGTCCGGAGGCGGCACAAAGATGATGCGGTCGAAGCGGCCGGGCCGGCGAAAAGCCGGGTCGAGGTGCCAGGGGGCATTGGTGGCCGCCAGAATGAGAATGCCGTCGTTATTTTTCCCCACCCCGTCGAGTTCATCCAGAAACTGGTTGATGAGGTGACGGCCGGCACTGTGACGCATATCGGTCCGGTTGGCCCCCAGCGCATCCACCTCGTCGAAAAACAGGACGCAGGGTTTCATGCTGCGGGCTTTTTTGAAAATGGCCGCCAGGTTGCGTTCGCTTTGCCCGACATACATATCCAGAATATCGCTGATCGTAACGATGATAAAATTGGCACTCACCTGTCCCGCTGTGGCCCGGGCGAGGTGCGTTTTACCACAACCGGGTGGGCCGTAGAGCAAAATGCCGCCGCCGATTTTTTTTCCGTAGGCTTTGTAAAGGTCGGGGTGTTCGAGCGGAAAAATGATTTTCATCCTGACCTGCTCCTTGACGGTGTCCATGCCGCCGACGTCGTCGAAAGTGATTTTTGGCCGTTCGATATCAAGG
>JBFIJS010000789.1:0-2356 GCA_041600595.1 Saprospiraceae bacterium
ATTGAACATATCAAACAAAATACATTTTTATTTATGGTAAAAATTTTCCGCTATTTTAAACTAAAACATCTTGACAATGAAGAAATTAGCATTCACCTTTTTCTGTTTGCTTTTTACAATGATATGGACGGTGCCAGCCGGTGCCCAGTATTTTGGACGTAACAAACCCAAGTATGAAAACTTTGATTTTAAGGTATTACAGACTCCAAACTTTGAAATTTATCACTACCTCGACAATCCCGAACTGGTAGAATACCTCGCCAATCAGACTGAGCATTGGTACCAACTACACCAGGCCGTCCTCCTCGACACGTTTTCCCAGAAAAATCCTTTGATATTCTATAACGATCACGCCGACTTCCAGCAAACCAACACCATCGGAGGCAGCATCGGCGTTGGGACCGGCGGTGTTACGGAAGGTTTTAAAAACCGGGTCATCATGCCCATCGCCATGTCCAATGCCCAAACCAAACACGTGCTGGGCCACGAGTTGGTCCACGCTTTCCAGTACCACATCGTTATCAACGGCGACAGCACAAATCTCCGTAACCTGAACAACCTGCCGCTCTGGATGGTAGAGGGGCTGGCCGAGTATATGTCCATTGGCCGGGTGGATGCCAATACTTCCCTTTGGATGCGGGACGCCGTGCTCCACGACAAAGTGCCCTCCATCAAAGACCTTAACAATCCACAATATTTCCCCTACCGCTGGGGACAGGCTTTCTGGGCATTCATCACGGGCTTGAAAGGAGACGAGATCATTGCTCCCTTGTTCCGTTCCACCGCAAAGTATGGTTTGGAAACAGCCATTAAAAAAGAGGTGGGTATGGATCAAAAATCCCTGTCTGAGCTTTGGGTCAATGCTATCAAAAACCATTATGGCCCTTATTTGGGTGAGAAAAAAGAAGATCCGATCGGTAAGCCTATTCTTACCAAAGACAAAAACGGCGGGCGTATCAATGTGGGTCCGGCCCTCAGCCCCAATGGGAAATACGTAGCTTTTCTATCCGAAAAAGGCCTCTTTAGTATTGACCTTTTCATCGCAGATGCCATCACGGGCGAAATTCTGGGCAATATTCACAGTGCGACCAAGAGTGCCCACCTCGACGACCTGAACTTCATTGAAAGTGCCGGAACCTGGTCGCCCAGAAGTGACCAGATCGCGTTTGTGGGTGTCAAAAAAGGCTCTAATGTTTTGGTTATCAAAGACCTGAAGGGAAAGCTGATCGAATCATTTGCCATCCCGGGCCTGCCGGGCTTCAGCAATCCCGCCTGGTCGCCCGACGGCAAAAGCATTGTGGTGGCCGGCTTGAAAAATGGTCAGGTCGATCTGTACCAGGTTTTTCTTCGCAATAAAGAAGTGGTTCAATTGACCAACGATAAATTTTCCGAAATGGCTCCGGCCTGGAACGAAGATGGCAGCCTGCTGGCTTTTGCCACAGATCAACGGAGTATGGAACGCGGCGACGACCGCTGGACTTTCAACCTGGCCGTAATGGACCTTTCCAGGGGGGTAAATGATCTTCCGGAGGTCCGGCATCTGGATATCTTTGCGGGAGCTGACAACCTCAACCCGGTGTTCGACAACGACAATAACATCCTTTTCCTCAGCGACCGGGACGGCTTCCGCAACCTGTACAAATATGACCTGTGGACCGGAAAAGTCTTCCAACAAACCAGGCTGCTGACGGGTATCACGGGAATTACCCCTTATGCTCCGGCCATTTCCGCTTCCTTTCAGGAAAGACGTGACTGGGTGCTGTACACGCATTATTCCAACGGAAAATATGGCATTTACCGGGCTAAAGCCGAGGAGTTACTCGAGGAGGAAGTACTCGCAGACGACGTGAATCTGGCCGCCGCCACCCTGCCTAAAGTGGACCCCGAAGCAACGGATGTGATCGCTATCAATTTGCCTAAACTGGACAAACTGCCTTCCCTGCCGGCCAGCGAATTACAATCGAAACCCTACCAGCCCAAATTTAAACTGGACTACATTGGCGGAAGTGCCGGTGTTGGAGTCGGAACCAGTCAGGCATATGGCGGAACCACCACGGGTATGGCCGGCGGCGTTGACCTCTTGTTTGGGGATATGCTCGGCGACCACCAGCTCTATTCCGGGATTTTCCTCAACGGGGAAATTTACGATTTCGGGGCTTCGATCGCCTATCTGAATAAAAAGAACCGCTTCAATTGGGGTATCGGCTTCTCCCACCTACCCTTTTCCACCGGCCGTTTTGGTTATGTGGGCCTGGACCCGCTCCCCAACAGCGACAACAGTCAGCTGCGTTTCGATCACTACATACTCGACCGGATCCGCACCTTTGAGGAAAAGCTGAGTGTCTTTGCTCAATAC
>JBFIJS010000790.1:0-2354 GCA_041600595.1 Saprospiraceae bacterium
AGATGGTTGAGCGCTCAACCATCTCAACCCCCTGAACCATCTCAACAAGTTATTTTGAACACGTTCCTAAATCACCAGTTAAACGCCCTGCGCCGGGCGTTTATGGTTTTTACCCTGTTAGAGGTTAGGTGTCAGTAATCCTCTATGTCCCCCATGCAGCCAAAACCGCGGTCGCAGTTGAGTGCAACCAGGTTTATTTTTACGTCTCCATTTTTCAAAATATCCACCAATAAATAGTTGTCCGTTTCATAATTGCCCATGCCCGAGGCCAGTAAAGTGACGTTTTTCAGCTTGTGGTGAAATACTGAACACCGTTCTTCATAGGCGCCCACATCGCCGGCAAACAGATAGACGGGCTTGAGGGAGCGCTGCAAAAGCGGCAATATTTTATCGTGAAAATGCAGCGTATCGGATTTGGACATCAATGAATTGGGCTGGCAACCGGCAAAAACGGTTGCTTCTTTCCACCAGATTAATTGGTGAACAAACAGAAAAATACGGTGCACGGAGTCGGCCTGTTTTTCCAGGGTGTTTTCCAGAAAGGCCAGTTGTTCGCCTTCAATGTTCCAACCGTCTTCATTGCCATCCAGTACGACAAACAAGTCTTGGTTTTCTGTAAAAGCGTAATAGTTCCGGTCAATATATTTCCGAAAAAAAGTACGGTCTGCCACCTCATGATTGCCCGGCACAATATGTACTTCGCAGTTTAACCTGCCAATATCTTCGAATGCTTTTTCCCAGTACGGGGCTTTGTCGGGGAAGTGGATCAGATCGCCGGTGAGGACTCCGAATTTTAAAGTTTCGTGCCGGTTTAATTTTTCAAATTCGGCAACGAACGGCGGGTGCAATCCCGGTTTTTTTTCGTTCAGACTGCCATAGGTGTGCCCCGCTACAAAGAAGGAATAATCCACCTCTTTGGCTGACTGGCAGCCATTTAAAACAAAAAGTAGAACAGTGAACAGCGTGATATATTTTAACAAAATCCTCCTTGTGTTTTATTTGACTCCGTCTCATGGCTGCAAATGGCAACATGACGGGACTGCTAAAAATGCACCCAGCCCTGAGCTTCCAGATCGACCATTTTGCCGCCATTGGTATGGAGCTTCAGTCCTTCGCTTTTTTCGGTTATTTCACCCATGATAAAAATGTCGGGCAGGATCTTCGTTTTTTCCAAATCCTTTGGATCGATGGTGAACAGCAGTTCGTAGTCTTCCCCGCCGTTGAGGGCACAGGTGATGGGGTCGAGGTTGAATTTGAGGGCCATTAGCTTGGCCTCCTGGTGAATGGGGAGGCCCGTTTCCTCAATAAATGCCCCGACGCCCGATTGCCTGCAAATGTGCATGAGGTCGGAGGAGACCCCGTCCGAGACGTCGATCATAGCCGTAGGGACAAGTTTGGCTTTGGCAAAAACTTCGACCATATCCTTGCGGGCTTCAGGTTTGAGCTGCCGGCCCACGAGGTATTTCTGCTCTTCCAGGTCAGGTTGGATGCCGGGGTTGGAGAGGAACAATTGTTTTTCCCGCTCCATGATCTGCAAGCCGAGGAAAGCAGCGCCGACGTCGCCGGTGAGGCAGATCAGGTCGCCGGGTTTGGCACCGCTGCGATAGGTCAGTTTGTCCTTTTCCCCTTCACCGATAGCCGTCACGGAAATGATCAGCCCTTTGTTGGAAGAGGTGGTGTCACCACCCACCAGATCGACATTGTAATGATCGCAGGCAGCCAGGATACCGGCATAGAGGTCTTCCAGCGCTTCCACGCTGAAGCGATTGGAAATGGCGATGGAAACAGTGATCTGTTTGGGGGTTGCGTTCATCGCATAAATATCCGAGAGGTTGACGACGACCGATTTGTAGCCCAGGTGTTTGAGGGGGAAATACATGAGGTCGAAGTGAATACCCTCTACCAGGAGGTCGGTGGAAACGACCGTCATCGGGTCGTTGATGCCGATAACGGCGGCATCGTCTCCAATGCCTTTAAAGGTATTCGGTTGTTTTATCGCAAAGCCTTTGGTTAAATGTTCGATCAGGCCGAACTCACCATACTGGCTGATTTCTGTCCGTTTTTGTTCTGTGTTTTGCATGAAATAAGATTTTCGCAAAGGTAGGGTAATTCGCAGATTAGGTGAATAGTTGAGCAACCCCATGTTGGCGGGAAGTGGATGGGGGTGTTTTCCGGTTTGTTTTCAAAAGAAACATTTATTACAAGGTATGTTGTGAAGTCATAGCCTTGTATTTCGAAAGAAAGGGCTCTCTATCTTTCCTAAAACCCTGCGATTTCAGTTTTCAGGCAGGTTTATCACGAAAAAATTCGTAATCCTGCAACCGTCCTGATTTTCAGATCGTCATTTCCCCAAA
>JBFIJS010000791.1:0-2350 GCA_041600595.1 Saprospiraceae bacterium
TACCGAAATACGCCTTTTTACCTTCGAGGTCTTTTGATACACCGGACTTGGCACTGACCACGGCCCCGGCGCCGATGCGTACCCGTTGTGCGACCCCGACCTGTCCGTACAGCACTACATTGTCTTCCAGGATGGCTTTGCCCCCGATACCTACCTGTCCGGCGATGAGGCAGTTTTTTCCGACGACAGCTCCGTGTCCGACATGCACCTGGCAGTCGAGTTTACTGCCTTCACCGATAATGGTATCGCCGGAAACGCCCCGGTTGATGGTGCAGGCGGCGCCGATGTCCACCTGGTCCTCGATGACGACCCGGCCGCCGGAACGCCATTTTTTGAAGCCATGCTCCGTTTTCTGAAAATAGAAAGCGTCGGTGCCGATGATGCTGCCGGCTTGAATCGTAACGTGGTCGCCGATGTGGGTGTGGTCGCCGATATAGACGTTGGCCTGGATGTAGCAGTTTTTGCCGATCACGACCTGGTGGCCGATCACGACGCCGGGCTCAATGATCGTGGAGGGATGCACAAACGCACTTTCGGCAATTTGGGCACTCAGGGGGCGCAGTGGCCGGTACTTTCGCACGAGTCCGTCGTAAGCTTCGAAGGGGGTGTCGCAAACCAGCAGGGCCTTACCCGGCGGACATGCTACCGCCTCGTTGATGATGATGATACTGGCCGCCGATGTAAGTGATTTTTTGAAATATTTTTTGGCATCCACGAAGGTAATATCGCCTTTTTCGACCTTGTGGATTTCATTGATGCCGGTGGCCAGCAGCGAAGCATCGCCGATGATTTGGGCGCCGATTTTTTGGGCAATATCGAGGACGGGAATGGGTTGAGGGAATTTCATATCTTAGTTTGGCAATGAAAGAGTGTTCGTTTTTTAAGTGCTGACGCCGCTCTGCGACTGCGAAACTTTCAATAAGTTTGCGGCGTTAGGAAAGCAAAAGTACTTTTAATGAAAATTAAAATTGAAATGAAAATAAAAAGAGGATTGCATTTTCATTTTGATTTTTAATAAAAAAATAGACATGCCATTAGAGACTAAAATAATGCAAGACCTCAAAGAGGCCATGAAGAACAAAGACGAAGCGGCCAAACGTAGCATCAGAGCCATTAAAGCGGCTATTTTGTTGCAAAAAACGGATGGCAGCGGCCAAGAACTGGACGAAGCGGGCGAAATCAAACTCTTGCAAAAGCTCGTCAAACAGCGTCAGGATTCTTTGGAAATTTACGAAAAGCAAGGACGGGAAGACCTGGCCACTCCCGAACGGGAAGAAATAGCCGTCATCCAGAAATACCTGCCCGCACAAATGAGCGAGGCGGACCTGACTGCGGCCATCAAAGAAATCATTGATACAACCGGTGCTGCTTCCATGAAAGATATGGGAAAAGTGATGGGCATGGCCTCGAAACAGTTGGGTGGAAAGGCCGACGGAAAAACCATTTCAGAAGTGGTGAAACGGTTGCTGGCGGGTTGAGTTGCTAGCCAGACCCGGTAAGATCCGCAGAGTTGCCGGCTCAGCATCACCAGAGGATTTGACGAGTTTTTAAATTTGTCAAATCCTTTTTTTATACCTCCATCCGAAACTGCACGATCCGAAACGTTTCTGTAAATCCTTCCCGCAAATAAAATTGCTGCGCCCGCTCATTTTCCAGTTCGGTATCGACGGCAAGTTCGGTGCAGTTGTTTTCCCTCGCCCATTTTTTTGTAAAATCAATCAATGCTTTTCCAAGTCCCTGCCCCCGGTATTTTTCGATTAAATACAATCCGTCAATGTAGGCAACGGGTGAACTCACACAGCCATCCACAATATTGCGGAGCGACATTTCCACCAGACCGACGGGTTCGTCACTTGTTGCCGTATAAATGATAAACGAGGCCAGGTTGGGGTCGTCGATGATTCTTTTTATTTCTGTTTCGATATAGTCCGGCGAGAGGTCATCGTATAATTCGTCCCGGAAGCGAGCCCAGGTTTCAAAGTCATTTAAAGTGGCAGGTTGAAAAGTCAGCATAGGAGGTTAGTGGATAAGATTTTAAGCTGAGTACAGGACAAAAATGAATTTATATAATGCGGGGCAGCATCACCTCATTTTCTTACAACAGTTGAGCGTGCCCCCCTTAAAATCCCGTTGAGGAGCATTTGGTCAGGTTGAATTGAAAAGAACGGCATCTTGCTCCGCATTGATAAACATGCTTTATTAAGTTTTGTCCTGTATTCAGGATTTTAAGTTAAACTTTTTTACCGGGAAATGGACCACACAGAATTGCGCAAAGTTGCAATAGCGGAGCAGGCGAAAAATGCTTCTGATCAAACCTTACCAAGTGCTCCCGCAGGAGGTTTAGGACTGA
>JBFIJS010000792.1:0-2350 GCA_041600595.1 Saprospiraceae bacterium
AATTCTTGTTGCCGAAAGGAAACATTATTCACCCCGAGTTTTAAGCGGTAATGATTGCAAAAATCAATATGACTTTTGTTTTTGTCCAGTCCGGTAAAGTGGATTTCCGGAAAACTTCTGGCAAATGGTAAAATAAATAAACCTTCGCCGCAGCCTGCATCCAGGACTTTTCCCTGCCCGATCCGCCTTAATTCCCGGACCAAAGAAAGCCGGACGGCTCGGTTTCGCTGCAGGAGCAAGCGGTTCCAACGATAAATCCAGTGAATTAAAGTTGGCCATCTTTCTAAAAACCAGGGATAGGAATGGTGGTTTAGATGGTGAGATAATTGAAGCTTTTGTCTTGACATTTGTATAAATCAGTCCGCTTGTCGTAATTTTCGGCGAAATATTGGAAGAATAATCAGCTGGCGGTTTTGGTCAGGCTTCCTGCCTGAAGAACAACCCTCAGAACTGGCAACATATAATCAACGATGCTGCAACCTTTACTTTTTACCCTGGTAACCATTGTCGCCTTTTATTTTGCCGGCCGGCAATTTATGAAAATAAGGAGGAATGTCCTGCTTGGCAAGGAGGAAGAACTATCGGGCGATGCCGGTGAGCGTTGGCGCAATGTGCTGCTCATCGCATTTGGTCAGAAAAAAATGTTCAAACGGTTTATTCCGGCCATTTTTCACCTGTTTATTTATGTGGCTTTTTTATTCACTCAAATTGAATTGGTAGAAATATTGGTGGACGGATTTACCGGCCAGCACCGGTTTTTCGCCCCGATGTTGGGTGGTTTTTACACGTTTTTGATCAGTTTTATCGAAATATTGAGTGCCCTGGCCTTCATCGCTACTTTCGTTTTCCTGGCCCGTAGAAATTTGCTGAAAGTCCCCCGTTTTCAAAAACCGGAAATGAAAGGCTGGCCGACACTCGACGGTAATATTATTCTCTACCTGGAGGTCTTGTTATTGATCGGCATTTTCAGCATGAACGGAGCCGATCAGGTACTGCAAAGCCGGGGAGCGGAACATTATTACCAGACGGGCGGCTTCGCCATGAGCAGCTGGATGGGACCGGCCTTGTTTGGTGGACTGTCGGACGGAGCGCTGGTTGGGTTGGAGAGGTTTGGCTGGTGGCTGCACTTGCTGGTGGTGTACGGCTTTTTGAATTATTTACCGAAATCAAAGCACCTGCACATTCTCCTTGCTTTTCCGAATACCTATTTTGCGAAGCAAACACCAAAAGGACAGATGGAAAATATGCCAAAAATCCAGCGGGAGGTTGCCAGTATGATGGACGAATCGGCTGCCGCTGAGGAAGCTGGTGAGGACGACGAAGAACTGTTTTTTGGAGCCAACGACGTTTTCAGCCTCAGCTGGAAAAACGTGTTGGATGCCTACACCTGTACCGAATGTGGTCGTTGTACAGCCGTTTGCCCGGCCAATATTACCGGAAAAAAACTGTCTCCCCGCAAGATCATGATGGACGTCCGCGACCGCGCCGAGGAGATTGGTGTCAACCTCGATACGGGCAACCCCGATTTCATCAGCGACGAGAAAAAAGGAGAGGGGGTCGTTTTGTCCAAAGCAAATTATGCCGATGGCAAGTCCCTGTTCGACTACATCAGCCGGGAAGAAATTCACGCCTGTACTACCTGCAACGCTTGTGTGGAAGCCTGCCCGGTGCTGATCAATCCGCTGGATATTATCCTGCAATTGCGGCGCTACGAAATTTTGATGGAATCGGCCGGGCCTTCCGATTGGTTGCCATTATTTAATAGTATGGAAAACAGCCAGGCCGCGTGGGCGGTTTCAGTGGAAAGAGATGCCTGGAAAAGCCAGGTCTGATAATTTTAAAAAATGCGATTTGAATATTGGTAAATAGTGAGAGGTAAATGATGAATTTTCCAGGACAAAAAATTTTCTGTATCATTCGCCATTCACCATTCGCCATTCGCCATTCACCATTAAAGAAATGTCTCATATACCAACCATGGCCGAAATGGCCGCAGAGGGCCGCCAGCCAGAAGTATTGTTTTGGGTAGGCTGTGCCGGAAGTTTTGATGATAGAGCCCAACGGGTGACGGTGGCTTTTTCCAGGTTGCTGCAGAAGGCCGGCGTAGCATTTGCCATTCTCGGTCAGGAAGAGAGTTGTACCGGCGACCCTGCCCGCCGTGCCGGTAATGAGTTTTTGTTTCAAATGCTGGCACAGCAAAACGTCGCCGTACTGAATATGTACGAGGTGAAAAAAGTGGTAACGGCCTGCCCGCACTGTTTCAACGTCATTAAAAATGAATATCCGGCGTTAGGTGGCCAGTACGAAGTCGTACACCACACCCAGTTTCTGCAGGATCTCCTGGCTGATG
>JBFIJS010000793.1:0-2320 GCA_041600595.1 Saprospiraceae bacterium
CCTGGATCTGGGTGCCACCGAAAACGACGTCCTGCAATTTGAGGCCGTGGGCGGCCGCATGAGCTACCTGATCGCAGCCGCCGATGATTGGCCGGGATTGGCCACCAGTTTTACAGACCTCACCGGCCGGCAGCCGATGATTCCCCGCTGGGCCATGGGCAATATTGCTTCCCGCATGGGTTACCGCTCGCAGCGGGAGGTTGAAGATCTGATTGAAAAATACGAACAGGACGATATCCCGCTCGACGGTGTGGTGCTGGATATTTTTTGGTTTGGACCGGAAATCAAAGGGCACCTCGGCAATTTTGACTGGTACCGGGACAGTTTCCCGCAGCCACAAAAAATGCTGGATGACATGGAGGCCAAAGGCATTAAAACGGTGCTGATCACCGAACCTTTTATCATAAAAAATACCGCCACTTATGAGGAAGCCATCCAAAAGGAACTGGTCGGAAAAACCGCCGGCGGCGAGCCTTATCACTACGATTTTTACTTTGGCAACACCCTCCTGATCGACATTTTCAAACCGGAGGCGCAACAATGGTTTTGGAACATTTATAAAAAACATACCCTCACGGGCGTGGATGGCTGGTGGGGCGATTTGGGCGAGCCGGAAGTGCATCCGGACGACCTGCTACACGTGAACGGGCGAGCCGATGAGCTCCACAACCTCTACGGCCACGAGTGGGCCAAAACGGTTTTCGATGGCTTCGCCCAAGACTTCCCCGAAGAGCGCCCTGTCATCCTGATGCGTTCGGGGTTCGTGGGTTCGCAGCGCTACGGCATGGTACCGTGGTCGGGCGACGTGAACCGCTCCTGGGGCGGCCTGAAGCCACAGGTCGAAATTGCCCTGACGATGGGCATGCAGGGACTCGCTTACATGCACTCCGATCTGGGCGGATTTGCCGGAGGCTATAAAGATTCGGAGTTGTACACCCGGTGGCTACAGTACGGCACTTTTCAACCCATATACCGCACCCATGCACAAGACACCGTGCCACCGGAGCCGGTTTTTTGGGATAAAAAAACAAAAGACATCGTTCGGCGCTACATCGATCTGCGCTACCAGTTGATGCCTTATAATTACACCTTGTTGTACGAAAATGCCACCACCGGCATTCCGATGATGCGCCCGCTTTTTTATGTGGACGACGATCCGGCGCTATTTGAAAACACCGGCACCTACCTTTGGGGCGATGCCTTTTTAGTGAGCCCCGTGGTGGAAAAAGGAGCTACCTCACAAGCTGTTTACTTGCCGGAAAAAGCCGTGTGGATCAACTACTGGACGGGGGAACGCCAGCAAGGCGGCCAGACCATTTCGGTTCCCCTAAGTATCGACGACATCCCGGTTTTTGTGAAGGCAGGCTCCTTCCTTCCGATGACGCCGGTTTTTAAAAATATGGAGGCCTACCATTCCGGGAAATTGACCATTCATTATTTTCACGACGACTCCGTCCGCACTGGCACGGGCCAAATGTACGAGGACGATGGGGAGACAAATGATGCCATCGGCAAAGAACAATACGAGTTGTTACAGTTTTCTTCCCGCTTCGCAAACGGGGAATTGACGCTGACTATTTCACCGGAGGGGTTTGCGTATGAGGGCCAGCCAGCGAAGAGAGAAGTGCAGGTGGTGGTGCACGGGCTTGCGTCGGAAAAACAGGTGACGCTGCCAAATGCCAAGTCAACCTGGGATGCCCAAAAAAAAGAACTGACCATTGCTTTTGAGATGGGAAAGGAAGTCAAGACTATTTTGATAAAATGATGGAAAGTGTTTGGGGCTTCATTTGGAATGTGGGACAATCGTGTTAACCAGTTGTGGTAAGTTGCGCTGCGCTAAACTTGCCACAACGAGTGCAGACCTGCTCCAGCGGCTACCGCCTGCGATGTAACTTCTAAAAAACCAATTATTTTTGCCCAAAATTGAAAGCATGAAAAACCTGTTACACTTACTGTTGGCACTCCCACTTTTCTTCCCATCCTGCCAAAACCAACTCGGCTGTCCCGATAGCCAGGATAATGAAATATTGACTAAAAACCCGCCGGCATCCCAAGCCTATCAGACTGAACTCATCCGCCTCATCAGGGAAGATACCCGCGCCGTGACCTATTATTTTGAAAAAAGAGAAAAGGAGTACCTGGTCTTGAATGCCTACGGCTGGGGCTATTGCGGTCAGTTGCAGGTTATGCTGCCGGAGGAGGATGATTTTTCCCAAAAATTACAAAACGACGAGGGCTGGCGCGGTGCCAAATTGGAAGGTTTACAATTGGCGGAAACAAACGGGCGGATGGTGTATCAGGGCATGGAGGCCATCGTCGA
>JBFIJS010000794.1:0-2320 GCA_041600595.1 Saprospiraceae bacterium
ATCACGGGCGACCTGACTTCCATTGAGATCATCAATACCAATGGCAATCTGGTACCACTGCAGACAGGTACTTTCAACCCGGCCGTTTTTGAGGGCAGTGAGCAAGCCGTGATCTGCGAGGGTGAGACCTTTTTTTACCGGGGAAATACTTTCTCCCAGGCCGGCATCTATGAAGTTCCGGTAGCCAACCCGGAGGGATGCGACAGCCTCTTTACGCTGACGCTGGAGGTTACTTCACCTCCCGAAATCGCCATCGAGACTCAAGTTCAGGGCTGCTCCGGCCAGCCGACAGGACAGGTGACCGTTACTCCTTCCGGCGGGGCCGGCGGGCCGTATATCGTCACCCTCAACGGTTCGCCATTGCCGGAACCTTTTATCGCCAATGGTTTGCCGGCCGGCGACCACACCCTGTTCGTTGAGGATGCTGCCGGCTGCGAGGCGGAACAAACTTTTACCATCGACGTGCCCGACCCGCTGTGGCTCAACGCCGGCCCCAATCTGGACCTGATTGCCGGTGACTCGGTGCTTATTTCCCTGAATACCAACGCCACCGGCATTGCCTCCGTCAGTTGGGCTCCCCAAACCGGACTGCGAGCAACCACGAACAATCTTTCGGTGCTGGCTTCCCCGACGACAACCACCACCTACACGTTTTCACTCCTGACCGACGATGGCTGTCTGCTGACCGACAACCTGACGGTCAACGTCCTGAGTCCGGCCATCAACGTTTACTTACCCAATGCCTTTTCACCCAATGGCGACGGCCTCAACGACGAGTTCCGGGTTTTCCCCGGCAAGGGCATCCGGGTGGAAGAGTTCAAGGTATTTGGCCGCTGGGGCGAATTGCTCTTTGCTGCAACCGGGGAAGAAGGCTGGGATGGCACCTTCCGGGGCAAAGCCATGCCCACCGGCACTTTCACTTACTTTGTGGTCGTGGCGTTGCCTGGTGGCCAAACGGAAATCCTGGCGGGAGATGTTTTGTTGATTCGCTGACGCAAAACGTGCTTCATCTGCCCGCCGGTCTCCTCCCGGCATTTGCCAGAAAAAATCCGGCGAACGATCAGCAGCCACAGGCCGTAACTGCGGGACCAGGCCATCCGTAAAATAGTGCGGGCTTGGACCGGAGGCTACACTGGTTTTGCCAGGCTGAACCACCGTTTAACAAGAATCATTAAAACGAAAGCATGACCACGGCAGCACTTCTTCAGGTTTTACAACCCCTGACGCATTACACTTTACACTTTTTGTTTCCCGGATTGATCGCCTGGGTGTTTTTCAGAAAAGAATGGAAAAAAGCCTGGTTGATTATGATCGCCACGATGCTGGTCGATTTGGATCACTTGCTGGCCGATCCCATCTTTGATCCTGACCGGTGCGGGATTGGTTTTCATCCGCTGCACTCCTATTATGCCATCGGGGTTTATTTTATCATGGCATTTTTCCCAAAAGTCAGAATCGTGGCGATTGGGTTGTTATTTCACATGCTGACAGATTTTCAGGATTGCCTGTGGATGTGGTATGTCAATCATTGAAAATGGGGGGAGGGGCCCTGGCGCTTTTGGGATGAGGATTTAGTCTTTTTTGTTTTTTAGCATTTCTGCCACCTCTTCTGCATAGTTCTCCGTCATCCATTCCTTGGCCCATGCCTCTGCTTTGGCAAGGCTGACATCCAAGGTGTCTTCGTCCTCTTCGAGTCTCATGCCGCCTTCGTCAATGATCCTTACCCAAGAATCGGAATACTCATCTGGCCCGATTTCTATCCAGCCCTGATAGCTCACGAACAGGTGCAGATAGGGGTAGCTTTTTTCAAATCCGTTTTTCATGTGCTTTCGATGATTTTGATCTCCTCCTCCGTCAGCCCGTACAGCCCGTACACCAGTTGGTCCACCTCGGCCTCCAGGGCACTGGTATCGGCGGTAGGGTCTTGGCGCTTTTGGGTGAGGATTTGGGTGACGAGGGATTCGAGGTGATCAATTTCAATTACTTCTTTTAAGAATGGTATTGAAAGTACATATGGGCTTTGCATCGCGAATGCGCCACCTTGTAATTTTGATGTAACATTGTCAAGATAAAACCAAACTAATTTTGAATTGAGAAACCCAAGTAAAGCCAATGGGACATCGGGAAAAAAGAAGATTTTATTATTACAATAATAATTTTCTGTATCGAATGTAAATGCTTGAAAAGTTGCTATTTCCTGATATAAGATTTTCGGCTTTTCAAATTCCTCAAAATAGTCAACTGCATCTTGAATCTCGTACCATTTGTAAGTCCCTTTCTTTCTGCCAACCCAATTTTTGCCGTTCCAGTCTCTTGGCTG
>JBFIJS010000795.1:0-2318 GCA_041600595.1 Saprospiraceae bacterium
ATCGCTACGCACGGAATGGTCAATCTGCAAAACCCAAAGCTCTCTGCCCTGGCCTGTTATCAAAACCAACAAGAGGATGAGAGCGTATTTTATGCCAGTGAAATTCAATTGCAAGATATCCGGGCGGACTTAGTGGTCCTGAGCAGTTGCGAAAGTGGTATTGGCCAGTTGATTGAAGGAGAGGGTTTGCTGGCGCTGAGCCGAAGCTTTATTTACGCAGGTGCCCGAAATATTTTGTTTTCCCTGTGGAAAGTCAACGACAAATACACCAGCGACCTGATGGTTGATTTTTATAAAAACTACTTTGATAAAAACGATTATTCCGCTGCCTTGCGGCAGGTGAAACTCAACATGATCGCTAACCCGGTGACGGCCAACCCGAGATACTGGGCTCCGTTCGTGTTGATTGGAGACTAAATGAGGAGGTTTCAGAATAAAAGAGTCAGGCAATGTGCCTCCTGCCTCTTTTGCCCTGGGGCCTAAAATATTAATTTGGACAACAACACCTATATCAAAGGTCTGCAAGAAAAGGACCCATCTGTACTGCAGGCCATTTACAAAGATTTTGCTCCTCGGATAGAGCGGTACATCCTGCGTACCGGCGGCACCTCCGACGACGCACAGGATGTATTTCAGGATGCCCTGATGGTGATATATCACAAAGTCAAGGACGACGACTTTGTACTGACCAGCCAGTTCTACACCTACCTATACAGTGTTTGCCATTTTATTTGGGACAGAAAAAGAAAAAAAATGTCTAATAATACTGTGACTATTCCGGATGATAACAGATTGATCAATGTGGACAAAGTCGAGCAGGACATTATCCTGCGCGAACGTCACAACGTTTTTCGGGAAAATTTTAAAAAATTGGGGACCTTCTGCCAGCAATTGCTGCAACACTTTTTCGACTCAAAAAGTATGAAAGAGATCGCCAGATTGATGGATTTCAAGAATGAGCATACCGCAAGAAACCGCAAGTACCGCTGCCAGAAAAAACTGGAGGACCTGGTACAGGCGGATGAGCGGTACAAAGAATTGAAGACGCCTCCCCGCTAAAGTATTTTGGCATGATTCAACAGGAAAATATACACCGCTACCTGAACGGCAGGATGACGCCGGAAGAACGGCAGCTGTTCGAGCAGGAAATGGCCGCGGATAAAAAATTGGCCGAAGCCGTTGATCTGCAACGGGATATGGCCCATTTTTTCAAAACACACGAGCCCGAACTGGAACAGCAGCTCGGCGATTTGGGCGATCAATATTTTGGTCAGCATAAAAAGGTGGCCTCTTTGAAATTCTGGGGATGGCTCATACCCATTTTACTGATTGCTCTTTTGGCGATCAAATGGTTATGCACCTCTTCTGAACCTGCTCTTGAAGAAACCCCACCCCCGAAGGAAATAGCAACCGAACCGGTTCAGCTGGAGCCGGCCGATGATCAGGGGCCAGCGGTAACACCTGACCCACCACCCGCTGAACCATCCACGCCTGTCCAAGAAGAAACAAAAAATGATGCTCCAGCACCCGAAAAACCCGTCGTACAGGACCGCCCTATTGCAAGTATCGACGAAACAGCTTTTAACGTAAACCCTGTAATGGAAAGCCTCCTTAGCGAACGGGTACGCCATTCTACGGTTACCCGGATCATTTCGCCTTCGCCCGACACCGTTTTTAAATCGCAGACAGCCATCCCTTTTTTACTGAAGGGCCAGACAAGTGCCAAACCGCCCTTTGAGTTGTTGATCTACTCCAACCGTATGTCTGATTTTGATAACGACAGACCGGTTTTAAAAAAGGTTCTTACCGGTGCAAAAGACAACAATGCCCATCGGTTCCAATTTAAGGCTAACCTTACTTTAAATGATGGTTTATATTATTGGATGCTTCGATCCGAAAACAGTGGGGAATTGCTGCATGTATCAAAGTTCAGGAAGAAAAAAAATTGATTTTCAGCCGCCTTTGGGATAAAATTAAATACACTGGACTTTATTCGGTTGACGGTCGACGGCCAACGATAGACGGTGCTGCTTAAAAATATTTCAGAATAAATACCGTGTAATTTAAGTTTGCTTTATTTTTTTCCCTGCAAGTGGGCCGAAGGGTTCACTTCGCTTTGAGGCATGAGACTGCTCGGCCCAAAGGGCTTTCCCGCTGTTGCAAAAGGAACAACTTTTTCTGCTCCGCATTCTATAAATAACTTTTGTTACAGTGTATTAATTTTTTTGACCAATGTCCAACAAGAACTTCCTTTTGTTAACCTTCCTGTTTTCGCTGAATTTTTGTTTCAGCCAACCGGCGATTTCTCCGTTAAGTAC
>JBFIJS010000796.1:0-2318 GCA_041600595.1 Saprospiraceae bacterium
AAAAGCCAAAAACCAGCCGTGGGACAGCGATGCCGCTTTTGAAGATATGGGAACGGCCTTCTTTGATGCCGATGGCGACGGCGATCTGGATTTGTTTGTAGCGAGTGGTGGCAGCACTTACGAGGTGAATTCCTCCAATTATCAGGATCGCCTGTATTTGAATGATGGACAGGGAAACTTTACCAGATCAGCCAATGCGTTGCCTTCCAACACGGCCAGCGGTTCCTGTGTGACCGTTTATGATTTTGATCAGGACGGTGATGCCGATGTTTTGGTTGGAGGTTTGGTGTCGCCGGGCATTTATCCAACGGCGCCAACCACCTGTTTTCTGGTCAATGACGGTGGGAAATTCACGGATTATTGCGGGCAAATAGCGCCGGAACTCCAGCAATTAGGTATGGTTAATGACCTGGCCTGGGCAGACCTGGACGGTGACGGTGTGGCGGAGTTACTAGCCGTCGGAGAATGGCTCTCCATTGAAGTTTTTAAAAATATCAATGGTAAATTTTCCAAAGCAACTGAGTCTTTCGGCCTGGAAAAAACCAATGGCTGGTGGAATTGCCTGAAGGTCGCAGATCTGGACGGCGACGGCGACCTCGACCTGGTCGCAGGCAACCTGGGACTCAACTCCCGTCTAAAAGCCACGGCTGATGAACCTCTGCGACTCTATGCCAAAGACTTTGACCGAAATGGTAGCATCGATCCGGTAATGGCTTACTACAATCAGGGCAAATTATACCCGTTGCCGCTGCGTGACATGATGATAAAGCAGATGCCGGCACTCAAAAAGAAATTTGTTTTTTACAAGGACTATGGTGTCGCAACGATGACCGACGTTTTCCCTCAGGAAGAACTGGATGAGGCGATGCAGTTCGCTGCCTATACCTTTGCCACAAGTTGGTTTGAAAACAAAGACGGGAGATTCATTCAACACGAACTTCCCACGCAGGCACAATTTGCCCCCACCAATGAGATCGATATCGACGATTATAATGGAGATGGAAAATTAGACATCCTGCTGGTAGGGAATTCCAGCTCGCCCGACGTTGAAACAGGCCGCTACGATGCCGGCAACGGAACCTTGCTGCTGGGGCAGGGGAGTGGTCGGTTTCAGCCTGTCCCCAACCGGGAATCTGGTTTTTGGGCTACCAAAGAGGCGAGAGATTTGGTCAAACTGAAATTGGCCAACGGAAAAACCATGTTTTTAGTGGCCAACAACAATGATGTTATGGAAAGCTTTATTCTGAAGTAGGGGGATTGTCTTCTCTTTTGCATACGCCTTTGTTAAAGGTCACATATCTGGGAAATTACTCTGCAAGCAGGTACCTTTGATCAATGCCCAGGGATGGGTGTCAATGGTGTTGGTAGCTCTTTTTCAAAGCTTCATTCATGCTGTTGCCAGTCAAAAACTCCTGATAACAGTTTCTTTTAATTTTAACGCCTGTATGAAAAAAACACTCCTGTCGGTCTTCGTTGTATGCCTGATGACGTTGACCATCCCCGCACAACATCTAAAGCACGTTCTGGGAGAAGTGATCGTACAACTTGAGTACGGCAGCACCATCGATCAGATTACGCCACAACTCAACTATTTCAACGGTGTGAGAACAGGCCTCCAGCTTAAGAAGGAACTGTCACCACCACTCCGGATTTGGCTGCTGACATTCGATCACACCAAAATAGATGAAAACGATTTTTTGCAAAAAATTCAGCGGCTGAAAAGGGTAGAGCATGCTCAGCTGAACCATTTGGGAGATTTTCGGCAGTCGATCCCCGACGATCCGGCGTTCGAACAACAATGGATGTGGCTCAATCTGGGGCAATCGGGCGGCTTGGAAGATGCTGATATTGACCTCGATCTCGCCTGGGAAATCACCACCGGTGGAACTACCGCTGACGGGCAGGAGATAGTGGTATGTGTGGTAGAGGGTGCGAATCGCAATCACCCTGATTTGCAAGGTAACCTATGGTACAACGAAGCCGAAATTGAAGGTGATGGCATTGACAATGATGGCAACGGATACATTGATGATTATGAGGGGTGGCATGTCAATCTGGCATCCGATAATGTCAACGACAACGGTATTGGTCACGGGACTTTTGTTTCTGGCGCCATCGGCGCAAAAGGAAATAATACACTAATGGTGGCAGGCGTGAATTGGAATATAAAAATCATGCACGTTGATTTTTCCGGGGTTAATGAAGCTAATGTAATCGCCGCCTACACTTACCCGCTGGTCATGCGGAGAAAATACAATGAGACGGGCGGGCAAAAAGGTGCTTTTGTTGTTGCAACGAATTCCCCCTGGGGTATCGAC
>JBFIJS010000797.1:0-2317 GCA_041600595.1 Saprospiraceae bacterium
CCGGCACCGCCACCGCCGCCCAGGTACCAGCGCACAGAATCGTCGGGCAAAGCCTTGCCTCCGATCCCCGGGAATGCGCCATCGCAATTGAAGCCGGGGGAGCGGGTTTCCCCACCCTGCCCGGCAGCGGACAGATTAGCTCCACCGCCACCGCCGGCATTATGATCGTTGCCGCCGCCGCCACCGTTGGCCTGTGCCCCCCGTCCCTGTTCCTTTCCGGGCAGAATGGCCGCCACACCCTCCCCTTTGGGGGCTCCCCGCCAATTGGTCAGGTTGTAGTGGTAATCGTTGGCATTGGTTAAAAAATTGCAATCGCTGGCGACCGTGTTGGTGGCTGCTCCCCGAAATCCCGCTCCGTTGGCCGCTATATTCGCTTCGAGTGTCAGGTCCGCAGTCACTTCCAGGGCAACTACCCCACCCTTTTCCCCATCCCAGGCTGCGGCGAGTACCGTTTCGGTAACAACGGCATTTTCAAAAACCGGAAAGGAGATCAGCTGGACGGCCCCGTTGACGTCGTAATCGTTGCGTAAAAGGTATTTCAGGGTAATCTCATTGCCGTTGATGGCAGCTATTTCATTTTTTTCAAATAACCCCGAACTGCCGGGGTCTTCAATGTTGCCAAAATTTTCCGAATTGGATGCATTGATCTGCGCTCCTTTCATCTGGATGAGCAGCACCTGTTCCCCCACCGCAAACCCCGTGGCATCGCCGGTTGTCAGTTTGCCCTGACACCGGTCGATCGCTTCGACTTTTGTGTACTGGTTGATGATACCGGCTAAAGGGGTTTGGGAAAAAGACGAGATGGACAGGAAAAGAGAAAAGATAAAAATGGGATGGCTTTTCATGGTAAACGTGTTTGTCAGGCAACTGTTTTTATCTGCGGGATTTGTTTCAGGTAGCCGCATTGGCGGACCTTTAGCTGAATGGATGCAAGGTTTTACAAGTTTTTAAAAAAACAGTTGCCGCAGTATCGGTTTATAAAATAAAAAAGTACTTTTGCGCCCGCTTAATCCCACTGCTTGTTGATCAAGGTACGTGGGGATGTTTAACCAGGCGCTGGAACGTGTTCTTCTTGGATTCAAATAAATTCAAAAGTCCATAAATCCAGCCACAACATTTAAAAAATGGCTGTTAAAATCAGACTACAAAGGAAAGGTAAAAAAAGAAAACCTTTCTACCACATTGTCATTGCCGACACCCGTTCTCCCCGTGACGGACGTTTCATCGAAAAAATCGGCTCTTACAATCCATTGACCGTTCCTGCTACCATCGAACTGGACCGTGAAAAAGCTTACGACTGGATCGGTAAAGGTGCCCAACCTACTGAAACCGTACGGGCTATTCTCCGACTGAAAGGACTGGGCTACAAAAAGCACTTGCAGAGAGGTGTCAAAAAAGGCGCTATCACGCAGGAGCAGGCCGATAAGATGTTCAACGAATGGATAGAGGCCAAAGAAGCGAAATTGGCCAAGCGCCGTGAAAAGGCATTGGAGGAACAAAGAGCATGGCACGCAAAAATTGCCGGTCTGGATCTTCCTTTCAAAGCACCGGAAAAAGCCGTTCCGAAAGTGGAGGTGAAAGCAGAAGAAGCTGCACCAGCCACGGAAGAGGCACCGACCGAAGATGCTGCCGCAACGACAGAAGAAGAATAAACTACATTCAACTTTCTTCCATAAAAAAAGCCTTCAGGTATTACATGAAGGCTTTTCTTTTTCCCTATTTTGCCGGTTCCGGCATCGGGCAACAACTATTGCCCGGCTATTTTTTTCAGCTTCATAATCTTGGTTTCACCATTGGCTTTCATTTTCAAAACGAGTGAATCAATGGAAAGCGCTTCAATCTGCACGGCTTTTTCATTCGACGCCGTATTGACCGTATCCATTGTGTAGAGGAGGTTGCCGTTTACATAATACGTGCCGGCCTCGTGGTAGTCGATGGTGCTTTTGTAAGTATAGTAACCATTATCCCGGAATGAAAAACCAACCTCAGAGAAGTCGATGTCGAGCGGTCGGTTGCCCTCCGAAATGTAATAGGCCTGCCACTCCCCGACCAATTTGCTGTTGTTGAATGAATTGCACCCCAAAAATGCGAAAGGGATCAGTAGAACGATAGTCAATTGTTTCATCTAAAAATTTAGTCTTTTTTGCTGAGTGGGAAAATGAATACTGTGTAACAAAAGTTTCTTTAAAATTTCACTGATTTATGTGGGCCGGAAATTTCACCTTATCATTGAGGCCGCCAACTGCTCGGCCCAACGGGATTTTAAGGGACGACGCCGCCCCTTAAAATCCCTTGAGGCAGGCTTTCCGGGTGTTGC
>JBFIJS010000798.1:0-2312 GCA_041600595.1 Saprospiraceae bacterium
GGTGAGCAATGCGGACTGCTTTGCGGAATTTTTCGGCCATGGTCGCACTGTCAAAGCCGCCATTGAAGTGGCCCAGTTCCTCGACTTTACATTCCACGGACGCCCGCACGAGGCACTCAGGGGTGTAGTTGGAAAGGATGGACATGATGATGGTAGCGTCCCTTTCGTCGTCGTTAAAAATGGGGTGGGAAGCAATGAAACCATCCAGCGTGTCAGCAAACTGCTCCAGCACCGAATTGATAAAATTGGCGCCCATGCTGTCGCAGGTTTCGAAGGTGGCCCGGAGCTGGTAATAGCCAGGTTCTTCGCTGGTAAAATCAATCAGTTCGATATCGAGGACGCCACCGCCCCGTTTTTCCATGTTGCGGGTAAGTTCGGCAGCTTCCTGGCGGAGCTGGATTTTCAGGTCGTCGAAAACGCTGAGCAATTTTTGCGTTTTTCCTTTCCAGGAAAAATGTACCTGGCCGACCTTTTTGGTGCCGAGTATCTGCGTTTTGAAGCCTCCCCGGGTCAGCCAGTATTTGGCGGCACTCGACGCCGCGGCCACCACGGAACTTTCCTCAATGACCATCGGCACGACATAATGTTTGCCATTGATCAAAAAGTTGGGAGCCACCCCGTAGGGCATCGGGAAGTTGGAAATGGTATTTTCACTAAACCCGTCCAGCAGTTTTTGCTGCTCTTCGTCGTGATGCCAGTAGCTCATCAGTTCCCGCATAACGAGTTCGGGGTTTTTGAAAAACGTCTCGACGATCCATTTGATCTTTCCTGTCTTTGGAAGTTTTGAGAAACCGGATATTGTTTTTTTGTCGTTGCTCATGTTGCTGCCGTACGAATTTGACAAAATTAAAATCTCATTTCACTTTTAGGTAAGCTTTGGCTATTTCCAGTCCCTGCACCTGCGCGGCCACAAAATCGTGTAATTCCTCATAGCTGCCGCGGGCGTGCTTAAGAAAGGCTGAGGCCTGCCCGTACACACAAGGTAGGTTTAATTTTTCGGTTAAATAAAAACCATCCAAAAAATGACGAACCCCGCCGGAAATAATGACTTGCCGGCAGCGCATGTTGTCGCCCAGTTCCTCTTTTATCCGGTTGGTCAGCTGCACCATTTCTTCGGCCGAGTGCCCGACGTGCGCCAACGGCTGGAACCACTCCATTTTTTGCGGTTCACTGCGCAACAATTCGAGCATGGCAAAATTGGTACCTCCGCTGGCGGCAAAGTCAACGGCTTCAATCGGCAATTGGAACAGTGCTTTGAGGCTTTCGTATCCCATCCCCTGCCCTACTTCTTTGACAACCAGCGGGATATCCATTTTTTCCAAAATAATTTCGATGGTTTCAAGCGGTGCCCTTCGGAAACGGTCGCCTTCGGGCTGCATTTGCTCCTGTAGTGGATTGACGTGAATGATGAGTCCGTCCGCCTGCAGTTTTTCGATCAGTTGGTGGATTCGGTAGGTTTCGTTGTTGTCGATTAATTGTTCGACCTGCGCCACACCGAGGTTGGCATAGAGGGGCAGATCGTCGCCGATGAGGTTGCGCACATCAAAGTCGGGCAAGGTTTCGTCGCTAAACAGCAGCGATCGGCACGAGCCCAGGCCCATCCCCATCCCAAAATCCCGGCATGCACGGGCGAGATTGTGGTTGATGGTGCGTGCCCATTCGGTACCTCCGGTCATGCTGGAGACCCACATGGGCACCCGGACTGTTTTTCCCAAAAAATGAAAAGGCGGGATATTTCCCGATGCCGGGTGGGCGGCAAGCATTGGCTCGTAATAGAACCGTTGGTCTATTTCTCCGCGCTCCACCTGCGAACGAAAAGCCAGTTCGATGTGGTCCTTTTTGCGCGAGGCAGCCGTTGGGTCGTCTTCTGTATGCTTCCCCCTGTTTTGGGGAAATGAGGGGGCCTGTTCAAGTTTATCCATTGTTACGATCATCAGCGTTGAGTTGGCAAAGGTAAATTAAAAGGTCGGGAAGGGTAACAATGGTTGGGAGATATGGTTTTTGGCTCTTCTGGAGTGCTGGGAATTGGATTCTGCCTTTTTGGAAGCAACTCATTTCGAGACAGTTTTATACCATTTTGTAAATTCCTCCTTCTTCCTCCTCGAGATGGGCACTTCAAATCCATCCGTCAAAATAATGGCAAACCTATTGGACGGTGAATGAACGTGGACGGCATTCACCAGGTGGGATTTATGGCACCTGAAAAATCCTTTATCATTTAATAAATCTTCCAAATCGCCCAAGGTCTTGGTGGTGAGTTTCTTTTTGCCACTTGTTAAATAAATATAACTGTAATTGCGTTCACCTTCCAC
>JBFIJS010000799.1:0-2310 GCA_041600595.1 Saprospiraceae bacterium
CGCATATTATTATTTGGAACAATCAACTGAAAAGGAAGCTCTGGTATTTCCGGTGCGCATCCATTATTTGTTTTCCAAAAACGACTTCGAGGGGATCGTTGCGGAAGCAAAAAAAACGGCTGCCGACTACGAACCCGACGAATGGACGGCCTACCGGATCGGTGAAGCGTTTTTACAACAAAGTGATTTTCAACTGGCTTTAAAATATTTCTCGCTGGCCGAAAAGAGAATGCCTCTTCATCTCGATTTTCTGGAAAAAAAGGGCATCGCACTGATGGCTCTAAAAAGGATCAGGGAAGCAAAAGACACCTTCTTACGTGTACTTTCCGAAAACCCCAAACGACCGGTAGCACTCTGCAACCTCGGTTATGCGGAGGCATTGACCGGCAATTTCCCCGAAGCAGAAAAACGGTACGATGAGGCCATCGCCCTGGACCCCGACTACGCGCAGGCAGTAATCAACAAAGCTGCGATTCTGGCCTTGAGAGGTGAAATCAATGAGGCCCAACGGTTGCTGATAAATGTTTTGAGAAAAGAACCGGAGAATAAACAGGCCCTGGAAGGGCTGAAGAGACTGGCGCAGAACTAATTTACTTCTTGCGGCGGCGCAGGTGCAGGACAAAATTGTCCACCTCCCGGTGGCAGCGCAGCCGGTGATACAACTCTCCCCCAACCAGCACCAGCATCGCCAGACCTAATGTGGAGGTGCGCAACAGGGCTATGAAGCCTGCCCATTCCGGGTAAAAAGAATCGACCGCCACCAGCTCAAAGCAAATGATAACGGCACTGATGATGAGAAATAACACGGAAATAGCCCTTGTTTTTTTGACAATGCCGGATGTCATGTCCCGCAAACATTTTTTTAAAAACAGGGCACCGTCGCTGTCGTAGGGGTCGATACGGAGAAGCTCCCGCAGGAGGTAGTCGCAATTTTCCAGTTCGTACAAGCTGTAATTGGAGGCTGCCTTTTTAAACAAGGTCTTCTGAAAAACATCTTCGCCGTTGAAAAACTTGATGTTGTTCATCACGGATGCTTCCAGAATTTGATCGGCTACAACCAGATGCCGCTGGTAATCACCCACTTCAAAAAGGGCGTCGGCATAAGCCAGCAACATATCGAAAGACTCCTCGAACTCGAGGTCAGCCATTTTTTCCTCATACAGCTCGTAGAAGCGCACAACAGTTCGCCATTCGGAAATGTCAAGCGACCTGAATTCCCGGTAAATATTGGAATGATATGTCGAACGAGATGGGTTGATGAGTTATGGATTATAGTTTTAAAAAATCAGTCAGGTTTTAAGACGCAACGGATACAAAACCGGCTTACTCGGACTGGCATCAATCTCCAAACTGGTAATCTGTAAATTCAATAAATAGAGACCGTCTTTTATGGCATTGGTAACATATGCCAGCTCGGTAATTGTGCAATTTTTTCTTTCGAAATCTTCAACCCGACGATTTGTTTTTTGTTCATCGGGATTTTCATTTTTGACCGTTGTCTGACGATTATCAGGGTATTGCCAAAACGCTTTGTGCGCCAGCAACGCCCCGCCGTCCTCTTCCCGGTCCACGGAGGGTAAATCCAGGAGCAGGTGCTGCACCCCGCATTCGACCAGATAGGCCACGGCCCGGTGATCCAGGTAGGGCGGATTGTTACCGGAATAGCTCCGTTGCAGTTTTTGGGGTTCGTTGGGCATGGTACGGAGGACAAGCGCCTCCGCCTCGCCCGGTTGCAATATTTCCTTTATTTGAGTGGGTGAAATAACCCGGTCCCCATTGGGTTGCCGGATCGGGTAGAGGGTGGCTAATTTAGCAAAAAAATGGAATTTCCGCAAACATTGATTCAGGGTAAAAACAATGTCCCGGTCCGTAGCAAAATCTTCCGGCCGGGCAATGTGCCCGACGCACTCGGTATGCGTGCCATTGCCGTGGGGGTTCAGGTGCAGGTTTAGAAAATTGAGGGGACCACCTTTTGCGGTGGAACCGATGAAATTGCCGGCAACGACGGGTGATGTTTCAAACAAAGGAGCATAAAAACAATTGACCTGATCGGGCCGGGCTTCCAGCGGAATCGAAATATCGAGCGGTTCATTCAGGTTAGCCTGGTAAGTTTGTCCGTTGAAATGGATGGTGGTGATCATGGATGATGATTAGGTACCTGCAAAAGTAAAAACAGGAACCGGCAGCAGGTATTTATCCCGATCAATTTTACAGTTTGAATTGGCCTGAAATGATGACTTTTGATCCTGATCATTGATTTCCTGTGTCGGAAAAATTTACATCAATCGGGTAAAATTTAAAACTGTGTAA
>JBFIJS010000800.1:0-2307 GCA_041600595.1 Saprospiraceae bacterium
ATCAACCTGCTGATCCGGCTCACCAACAACCTGAATTATTATGACCTGGAACAGGCAAAACGGTACGGTAAGCAAGCTTTGCAGTTAGCAGAAAAACAGCCTGATCAACAGCAACTGCCAGCCGCTCAAACTGCGCTTGGCCGAACCTTCGCCAACCTCAGCCAGCCGGATTCTGCCCTTTACTATTTCAACCAGGCCAAGGCAGGTTTTACAGCCAACGAGGATCAAAAAGGACTGGCCGGGGTACTCTCCAAGTTGCGCTGGGTACAGAACTTCCTCGGCAACTACGAAGCCGCCGCCTCGCTTGCTTTTGAGACGTTGCACTTATACGAGGCCATCGGGGATGAGCCGGGTAAGTCTATGGCTTACACCTACATCGGGGAGGCCCTTTATTCCCTGGGGAAGTACGATGAAATGATGGAGTATATTAAAAAAGCCTACAAGCTGCAACAACAACTCGGATTGGAAGACGATCTGGCATACACGGCGCAGTTGATAGGGGATGGTTTGCTGAAAATGGGCCGGTACGACGAGGCCCTCGAATACGCCAATGAATCGCTCCGCCTCCGCCGTGAAAGCGGAAACGAACTGAACGTAGCGCTTTCCCTCAACAGCCGGGGTAACGTTCTGAAATACCTGGAAGCATACGAGGAGGCCCTGGCCGATTACCGGGAAAGTCTGGCCATTGCCCGTAAGGCCGGTTTCCCCGGGCTGCAAATGGCCGTCCTCAACAACGAGGCTGATATTTACAATAAAACAAAAGAGTACGGGCGGGCACTGCCGGTTTTTTTGCAGCTCAAACAGATGATCGACGAAACGGGGGAACAATTCAAAGCCGTGGAAAACCTGCGCAATATTGCTTACTCCTATGCCGGATTGGGCCGCTACGATTCTGCTTATTATTACCAAAAACTTCACACCGAACTGGGCGACAGCCTGCTTACCGCTGAGTCGAATGCCCGCGTATCCGAGCTGCAAACAAAATACGAGACCTCACAGAAAGAAGCTACGATTGCTGTTCAGCAAGCGAAGATCGAGCGGCAGCAACAACTGCAATGGTTTTATGCCGGCATTCTGGGATTGTTACTGGTCGTGGCCGGCCTGCTGTTTCGGGGCTACCGCATCAAGCAGCGAAACAATGAAGTGCTCGAACGCAAAAACAGTGAGATTGCTTTGTTGCTGAAGGAAATTCACCACCGGGTCAAAAACAACCTGCAGATCATTGCCAGCCTCCTCAACCTGCAAACGGGTCACATTCAGGACGAAGCCGCCCTCGACGCCGTCCGGGAAGGCAAGGCCCGCGTGGAGTCCATGAGTCTGATCCACCAACGCCTTTACACGACCGATAATGTTTCTTCTGTCAACCTCCGCAGCTACCTGCACGACCTGGGAGAAACCGTACTGCGTACTTTCGGAGTGGCCGATAACCAGATAAAACTGAAGTACGAGGTGGAAGCATTGGAGCTGGACGTAGATTCGGCCATCCCGTTGGGGTTGATTATCAATGAATTAATGACCAATTCCCTGAAGCATGCATTTCCGAACAGCCGGCAGGGCGATATTCATATTTTACTTAAAAAAGAAAACGATCACCAGCTGTTGCTCACCGTTACTGATAATGGAGTGGGGCAGACCGGCATTTCCGACGGCAGTCCTGCCAACTCTTTTGGCACCAGTCTGGTAAAAATGCTGAGTAAAAAACTAAAGGGGGTGCCCCGCATAGAAGCCAAGCCGGGGCAAGGTACTTCTACCACGATTTTATTTGAACAAGTGAACTTCGCCTGATGCCCTGTCCTGATTGTTGCATTAAAAACTATAGTTCCTGGACAAATACTGTGGTCCAATTTTTCGAGGGATGTGAATCTCTAGAAAAACAGGGTTTGTCAGAGAACCAAAATTATTTTCCAGCCCTATCCATGCCTTTCCCGAACCAGTCTTCGCACATCACCCTTGTTGGTCCCAAAGAGCCCTTTGGAGACTTATTCCTGCTGTCCGTTGAATAGTCCTTGAATCAGGATCGCACCGGAGCCTATTTTCCGGTTCTAAACCCGGCAGTCTATTTATGCGGACAAAAACGATTTTAGTGGTGGAAGACGATCCCGTCATTGCAGCGGACCTGACCGCCGTGCTTCGGGGGACTGGTGCCCGGGTGCTTTCCTTTCAGCACAGCGAGGCAGCCCTGCGGTGGCTCTCCGAAGATCTTTCCGACCTGGTGGTGGTCAATTTCTGTCAAAAAGATCATGAAGACGGTCTGGAGATGGCCCGTTTTATTCGGGGGCAGTATCTCACACCAGTGCTGCTGCTGAC
>JBFIJS010000801.1:0-2303 GCA_041600595.1 Saprospiraceae bacterium
GAGTCCAGAAACCGCCGTCCCCGTTCCAGGCCACCTTTGACTTCAAAGGTAACGAGTCCGCCGCCTTTTTTCATCTGCTTTTTGGCAATGATGGCGGATGGGTGAGAATCGAGGAACGGATAGTTCACTTGATGTACGTGTTGGCTGGTGGCCAGATAGTCGGCCAGGGCCAGTGCATTTTCACAATGGCGATCCATCCGGACGGCCAGTGTTTCCAGGCTTTTGGATAAAATCCAGGCGTTGAATGGCGAAAGAGAGGGCCCGGTGCTGCGGCAGAAATTTTTCACGGCGGTTATCCGTTCGTTGTTGCCGGCGACTACTCCGCCCAGTACTCTTCCTTGCCCGTCGATGAACTTGGTAGCAGAGTGGGTGATAAGATCTGCCCCGAATTTGGCCGGTTGCTGCAGGTAAGGCGTTGCAAAACAATTATCTACATTGAAAAGGAGGTTGTGCGCTTGCGCAAATTCGCCGGCTGCTTCCAGATCAACAATGTCGAGACCGGGGTTGGAGGGGGTCTCCACCAATATCATTTTGGTGTTTGGCCGTAGTTTTTGCTCCCAGGTACTGACGGCGTTCGGATCGACAAAATCTGTGCTGATGCCCCATTTGGACAGGTGCGTTGCAATAATATTGTAGGTAGAGCCAAACAGGGCCCGGGAGGCCAGCAGGTGGTCGCCGGTTTCTAAAAAAGCCATGAGGGAAGCAAAAACGGCGGCCATGCCCGTCGCTGTTGAATGAGCATTCTCAACACCCTCCAGCGCCGCTATTTTTTCCTCAAACTCCCGGCAGGAAGGGTTGGTGAACCGACTGTAAATATTACCCTCTTCCTCTCCGGCAAACAACGAACGCATTTGTTCTGCATTGTCAAATACAAAACTGGATGTCGGGAAAACAGGCGTGCTGTGCTCCCGGTGTTGGGTGCGTTCGGTCTGGGTGCGGATGGCCTTGGTTTCAAATTTCATGATAGGCGAATGTGATTAGTTTGGTTGAAAATTGGTTGGGAGGGGCAGGCAGGCTGAACCGTTGCAATGGTTTAAATACAAACCCTGCGTGCATTGAATTCTTAAACCGGGAAGTTTATTCGGAAAGGGTATCGTATCGTTCGGGCCTTCCGGTCCGGGAGCCGGGCCCCCGGACCGGAAGTTCTGAACTAAATTTTTGCGGCCAGATAACTTGCCTCTTTGATTGCTTTTTTGGCATCCAGCTCAGCGGCAACATGAGCGCCGCCAATGAGATGTACCGTCTGGCCTTTAGCCACCAATTCGTCGTACATGGTACGGAGCGGCTCCTGTCCGGCACAAATGATGACATGGTCGACAGGGAGTATCCGTTCCTCCTCTCCGTTGATGGTAATGTGCAACCCGGCATCGTCCACCTTTTGGTATTGTACGTTGGCGAGCATTTTTACCTGCTTCATAGCGAGGCTGGCCCGGTGTATCCAGCCCGTAGTTTTGCCCAGGTTTTTACCGTGCTTGCCGCCCGAGCGTTTCAGCAGGTAAATTTCGCGGGGAGAGGGTGCAGGCTTGGGGGTTGCTGCCAAAGCGCCGCCGACCGAGTGCTGCATATCTACGCCCCATTCCTCCATGTACTTTTCTTCATCCAGCGATGGCGACACCTCCGAATGGTCGTGGGCCAGGTATTCCGCCATGTCAAACCCGATACCGCCGGCCCCAACGATGGCGACGCTTTTTCCAACAGGTTTATTTTTTTGCAGAACATCGGCATAGCTGAGTACTTTCGGGTGGTTGGCACCCTCAAATGTGACCTGCCTTGGCATGACGCCCGTGGCGATAATAACCTCGTCGAAGCCTTTTGTCAGTAATGTTTCTGTCGTAACTCTGGTATTCAGATGGAGGTGGACGCCGGTGAGCTCGATCTGTTTTTGATAGTAGCGGATCGTTTCGGCATAATCCTCTTTGCCGGGAATGATCTTGGCCATATTGAACTGTCCACCGATTTTCTCTTCGGCCTCAAACAGGTGTACCTCGTGACCACGACCTGCGGCAATCGTTGAGGCGGCAAGCCCGGCCGGGCCGGCGCCTACGACACCGATTTTCTTCTTCTTGTTGGTGGGTAAATAATTCAGTTCCGTTTCGTGGCAGGCCCGGGGATTGACGAGGCAGGAGCAGACCTGCATGGTAAAAGTATGGTCAAGACAAGCCTGGTTGCAGGCAATGTAGGTATTGATTTCGTCGGCCCTGTTTTCCATCGCCTTGAGGACCAATTCTGCATCAGCCAGAAACGGCCGGGCCATGGAAACCATATCCGAGCAGCCATCCTGTAAAATTTTTTCCGCCACATCC
>JBFIJS010000802.1:0-2293 GCA_041600595.1 Saprospiraceae bacterium
AAAAAATTAAAGCAAATTTAGATTACACGGTAATAAAGGTCAATTTTCTTCGACCGGCATTATTTTCAATAATAAAAAACCAGCCTCCACACTCGCACCTTCCCTGGCATATATTTCTTCCACCACACCTTTTTCTGCAGCGTGAATCGTATTTTCCATTTTCATGGAAGACAAAACCAGCAGTCCCTGGCCCGCTTCAACTTCCTGCCCTTCCGTCACCAGTATTTTCACAACTGCTGATGGCATGGGCGATTCGTATCCCCCTTTTATTTTTTGGGATATTTTCTCCGGAAACCTCGGTTTTAAATGCAGGCTGACAACACCGAGCAATTCATTGTGGACGTAAAAAATATGTTTATTCCGGGAAATAATAAAACGGCTCTGCCAGCCATTAATTTCTACCTGAATGGCACGATCCCCGGCATTGATCAACGTGACTGAATACTCCTGCTCATTTTCATAAAAATAAAAAATACCATTTTTAAACCGATAGGTTATGGTAATTTCCTGTTCACCAACAAGGAATTTTTCCTGCTGGCAGGTAAAAAAATTATTGCGCCAGCCGGAAGGTAATGACCGCAGCAATGACCTGTTTTTTTCTCTTTTTTCCCAATTAAATAAAGTGACGGCAATGGCCGAAAAAACAACAGCCTCCGGGCCCGGTTCCTGGCTGTTTTCCAGGTTTAAACCTTCGACAAAATGAGTGTTATATTTTCCAGAAAGAAAATCATCGTTCTGTAATATTCGCAATAAAAAATATTGGTTCGTCGTCAATCCCAAACAGACCAGATTCCGGAGAACGTACTGCATTTTCCGATGAGCAGCCGAACGACTTTCATCCCGGACGATGATTTTGGCAATCATCGGATCGTAATAAATAGTCACTTGCGAACCATCCTTTATCCCCAACTCCACCCTTAATCCATCCACTTGCGGAAAATTAAATTGATCGACGGTGCCGGTGACGGGTAAAAAATTATTGGTGGTATCTTCGGCGTATAATCGAACTTCGAGGGCGTACCCATTTCCCTGCACTTCCGCCTGAGTTATGCTCAGCGGCATACCCTGTGCCGACTCGATTTGCATTTTCACCAAATCCAAACCTGTTATTTCTTCTGTCACGGGATGTTCAACCTGCAGGCGGGTATTTATTTCCAGAAAATAAAATTCACCGGTCTGTTCATCAAAAATAAATTCGACGGTACCGGCATTATCATAATGAATGGATTTACCCGCTTGTACGGCCACGCTGCCCATTTTTTGTCGCAGTGCTTCATCCATCACGGGGGACGGACTTTCTTCGATAATTTTCTGATAACGTCGTTGAATTGTACATTCTCTTTCCAGCAGATGAATAACGTTGCCTTGCTGATCGCCACAAATTTGAAATTCAATATGACGACCGTCGTCGATATATTTTTCGATAATCAGATCATCCTGACCGAAAGCGTTGGCTGCTTCCCGTTTCACCGCACCAATAGCCGCCTCCAGTTCATTTTCTGCCCGCACTATCCGCATGCCTTTCCCTCCCCCTCCGGCCGTTGCTTTTAATAAAACCGGAAATCCCGTTTTTATGGCTTCTTCCCGCAGCCGCGGCAGACTCTGGTCGGTGCCCTGGTAACCGGGCACAACCGGAATACCATTTTTTTGCATCCATTTTTTGGCACTTGATTTCGACCCCATCGCCTCAATAGCGGCTGCATTTGGCCCGATAAAAATTAATTGCTCCTGTTTGCACTTTTTGGCAAATTCCGGATTTTCGGATAAAAAACCGTACCCCGGGTGAATGGCATCTGCCTTTACTTTTTTTGCCACCGCCAGTATTTTTTCCTGATTTAAATAGGATGCTGCCGGCGCACTTTCTCCGATGAAAATTGCCTGGTCGGCTTCCGCTACAAAAGGAGCACTGCGGTCGGCCTCGGAATAAACAGCAATACTTTTTATGCCCATTTTTCGGCAGGTACGGATAATGCGGGAGACAATTTCTCCGCGGTTGGCAATTAATATGGATTTTATTTCTGTCATTATTTGCTGGCCGTAGCCTGAATTATTTTTTGAGAAAATTTTCTGCTAAATATGGACCGGACAGGCAAGTCTTTAAATGCTCTTCCGTGCGGATTCCAGGGACGCTGCTAAATAAAATGTCCGGCTTTTTATCACCAGTTATTATTCCGGATAATTACTTTCCCTGATTATTATTCAATGCCGCCAGACGCCATAACCAGTGGCTCCTTTTATTTCTTTATTATACAATACGGCCAGAGCGAATCCCAGATGATTCCGGGTTTCCCGG
>JBFIJS010000803.1:0-2291 GCA_041600595.1 Saprospiraceae bacterium
GCTTATCGTTTACGCGGGTGGTGAAAATGAAAAAAGGAGAAGGCCGGGGTGAAAAAAATTAAATATTGAAATCCAACGAAAAATTTTTCATATTATTTAAAAGTCATATTTTAGCATCTTGTTTTGTATTGGTGTGTAAAATGCGTTTTTTTCACCAATGAAGCACTAATTGTTCCACACATTCAACTGAGCCAGAATTATTGATAATGAGCATGAACACACATACCCGTCGATACGTCTTTGTAGATTACAGCGACCTCCTGGAGGTCAAATTCAAAAAGCTGGAAAAAGTAGCTACGAGGATTTTTGTATTCATCGAGGCCAGCCAGGACTATATTCCTCTCGCACTCGTCCGCCAAACACAAAACGTCGGTAAAAACCTTCGGTGGATCGTTGTAAGCAATGCCGCTAAAGGCAAGCTTAATTATCATATCGCTTTCATCATGGGCAAACTCCATCAAAAACTGGACAATGACGTTGAATTCGCCATCGTTTCCGACGATCCCGACTTTGACGCACTGGTGCACTACATTAACGACTCTGGCCGCAGCTGTATTCTGGTGAAACGAAAAGGGGAGGAAAAGGTGAAACCCAAACCACTTTTTGACCACGAAGAAATCGATGACAGCCCTTTTGACCCAATGGATATTGTCAAAGGAAATGAGCCCATCGACGTGCTGGTCGAAGATGAAATTATCAGCAAAACTGCCGAAGAAACGGTGAAGCGGTTGATCCGCTCCGGTAACCGTCCCGCCGAAATTGAAACTCTGAGAAATTATATAAATTTGCACTTCCAGCAAATGTCTCTCCACGGCCATATCGATCGCATCATCGGGAAAATGGAAGAAGCCAAAGACATTGAAATAAGAGAAGAAGAAGTGGTCTATAACTTTTGATGGATCAGGTAAACGGACGTGTTGATTTTTGCTGGTAAATGCCTCCTCTGCATGGAGGTAAAAACCTTATTACTTACAGCAAAATAAAAACTATGCAATCCGACGACATTGATTTAATCATGGAAGAGGCCAAAGAGGGAATGGATAAATCCATTGACCATCTTAAACATGAATTGGCCAAAGTCCGGACCGGTAAAGCCTCCACGGCGTTGGTCAACGATATCCTGGTAGATTACTATGGCGCAAAAACGCCGATGAGCCAGGTAGCCAATATTTCTACTTCCGATGCACGTACCATCTCCATTCAACCCTGGGAAAAGTCCGTCTTGTCAGCCATTGAAAAAGCCATTTTCGAAGCAAATATTGGTATCACACCACGAAACGACGGGGAAAAAATACACCTGGCTATTCCCCCACTGACGGAGGAGCGCCGTCTTGAGCTGGTTAAAAAAGCGAAACAGTACGGAGAAGAGGCGAAGGTTGGAGTCCGGAGTGCCCGCCACAAAGCCCTTGATGCTGTTAAGAAAGAAGTGAAAAACGGCTACCCTGAGGATGCCGGCAAAGCAAGGGAAAAAGAAATACAAGAGATGGTGGATAACCATACCAAAATGGTAGACAAACTGGTGGCTACCAAAGAAAAAGACGTGATGACTGTTTGAGTCGTCATTAAAATCCAATCATTGAAAAAAGGGCAGCTTGCGAAAGTTGTCCTTTTTTTTATGGTTCCCAATAGAAAAACAGCTTGGAGAAAAAAGGAATGGCTTATGGCGCCGCCATGGCATTTGCCGGAGCGTTGTTGGTTTCCACTAAGGCTATTATTGTCAAGCTGGCCTATCAGCACGGTGTGGACAGCGCCTCCCTCCTGATGCTGCGCATGCTCTTTTCCCTGCCCTTTTTCGCCATTATTGCCTGGCATTCATTATCCAGGAAACCGCAACAGTTAAAAGTATTGAAAAGCCCCTGGCCATTGTTATTTTCGGGGCTGATGGGCTACTACCTGGCCAGTTTTTTTGACCTGGCCGGCCTGCAATACATCGACGCCGGGTTGGAGCGAATCATCCTTTTTACCTATCCGACCATCGTCGTACTGATCTCCTTTTTTTACCTGAAAGAAAAAATCACGCTACCACAGGTCATAGCCATCCTCGTCACGTTTGTGGGCATTGGTTTGGCCTATCAGGGCAACCTTTCCATTAATCAAAATGGAGATGTTACCAAAGGAGCCCTGCTTATTTTTATGGCGGCGGTGACTTATGCTATTTATTTTATCGGCAGCCAAAAATTGGTGGCGCAGATCGGTACCCGGTTGTACAATTCACTGGCCATGCTTATCGCCACTGCCGCCGTGCTGCTCCACAACAGCCTGGTCAACGGTTGGAATATTTTCGATTTCAC
>JBFIJS010000804.1:0-2285 GCA_041600595.1 Saprospiraceae bacterium
GTTGTGTCAAACAGGTAGGTGAAGGTACTGTTTCCGTCGGGCATGGCATCGCCGAACGGGCCGTTTTCGTCTTTCCACACCAGCCGTACTCCATTGGCATTGAACAAGTTAAAACCAGCATTTGATACGGCAGCCAAATCAAATGACATTTCAAACAAGGTACTGGTAAAGGTCGGTTGATGACGGAATACCAGGTCGTTCAACGACATGAAACCCTGCCCGCTGGGCAGCTGATAAAATACATCCCGCTCACCGAAGTGTACTTCGAGGTCGGCCCCAATTCCATTGATCAATTTGCCGGTACCGGTATTCAGGTCAGTATCCAGGTAGAGGGTCAGGTCATTATTGTCGGTCAGATTGATGTCGGTGGCAATTTCCAGCCGGATGAAAAGGTGGCTCTCATCATTGGTCACCATCATCCGGAGCAGATCGATCTGGGCGCCGTCGCCGGCCGCATCTACCCATGCACTGGAGCCATCAGGCCAGTCTGAAAACTGACCATCAATATAAATGGCCGCTGACTGTGCCAGACTGCTGGAGCCCGGAGAAAGCAGCAGACTGCTCATGAGGATCATTTTTAGTACGGGAAATACAGTCCGGGAAAGGCCTTTGCTTAGGAACTTGCGGGCGCAGGCGTGTTTTTTAAAAGAAAATGATAAATAATAAAGTAGAGCTATTTTCATAAAAAAATTACGATTGCATGGAGTAGGCCGCCCTGTGATGTGCAGACGAGCGGCTGCATTTTGTTCGGTTGCCGGAGGCGAATAAAAAAACCGGGGAGCCCGACCAAATGACCGCCCGAAATTAGGCGTTACCATCAGATTTGCAGCGTATATTACCCGGTAAAAGATGGATTTGCCACCTTCCGTCATTCATCAGGTCTGCCGTGGGAATGCCTGGTGTTTTTTCCATTTGCCAAGGCATGGTCTGCCCCTGCTGCGTTACCAGATGCCTTTCATTTCGTAAAAATCGGCCTGTATCAACTGACCGTCAAACACCAGTTCGGCTTTATTGAAATCGACGGTGGGGAAAAAGATATCCGTTATGACCGTTTCGCCGCCATCGGCAAACAACTCTACGGAAGCCACATCGAAAAACAGGTGCATGCGAACCTTAGGATTTTTTGACGTACGGGGTGCATAATGAACCTTTGCCGCAAATTTCTCCGAAAATTCAACCTGGCCGGATTTGGTGCGGTCACTAAAAAAGGAATTTCGGGTGGCGTCGTACCCGATACGGAAGGTTTCCCCATTGTCGTTCGACAACTCGACTGCCATATCGCCGGAAAATTCAAGTATTCCTTCCATTTGGGTAGGAGAAAAAGTAACCGAGGCAGCCAGCGGCATACGGCCTTTGGGGCGGGTAGTCTGCATTTTCGAATATTTTCCCCGGTTCAGTTCCAACTCCCGGGCCGGCTGGCTGAAAATGCGCAAGCCATTTGCAGTAGTATTCAGAGACAGTTCTCTCGGCAGGGTCATAGCCGAGCGCCACAATGCTGTCGGAACCTGCTGGGCATAATCCCAGTTCGACATCCATCCCATAAAGACACGACGTTTCTGGATCGTTGGGATATCGGACCAGGTGACGCCGGCGTAGTTGTCGCGTCCCCAGTCGAGCCATATTGCATTTTCGTTGCTGACTTCTTTGGCAAAGGAAGGGTCTGGGGTGAAAGTTTTTCCATTGAAATCACCAATAAAATATTGGGTTGCCGAGCCACCGTTCGGACCGCCCGGATTGATGCTCAGCAAAAGCACCCACTTTGTCCGGTCGGTATTATCCACTGTCAGGGGGAAGAGGTCGGGGCATTCCCAGACACCTCCATGCGAACCGAATTCCTTCCCAAAATCGCTCAGAAGCGTCCATTCTTTCAGGTTTTGCGAAGCATAAAACTTGACGTGATTTTGGGCCGCCAGGACCATCACCCAGCGTTTTGTGTCTTCATGCCAGATCACCTTGGGATCCCTGAAATCTTTAATGCCCGGGTTGGGAACGACCGGGTTGCCGGGGAATTTTGCCCAGGTGCGTCCCCTGTCATTACTGTAGGCGATGCTTTGATATTGATAATCGATTCTGCCGGCTGGTTCTCCTGCCGGGTCGTGGTGGGTAAAAATGGCGACCAGGGGCGGTTTCCCGTTTTTCCCCAATCCACTGGTATTATTCCAGTCTACCACTGCGCTGCCGGAGAAGATATACCCCAGTGAATCGGGGTATAAAGCAACGGGCAAATGCTTCCAGGATCGTAAGTTTTGCGAAACAGCATGCCCCCAGTGCATAGGGCCCCAAAC
>JBFIJS010000805.1:0-2280 GCA_041600595.1 Saprospiraceae bacterium
AGCAATAACGGTGTGGGGTACACCGTGTTCTTTGAGCTCGAAAGCTGTGAGCCGGGCGCCCTGGTTGCGCGGTCGTGTTTCATCTACCCAGACGTGCACAGGGATTCCCCGGTCGTGTGCCGCATAGATCGGAGCCGTGGCCGTACCATAATCGATGCAGGCCAACCATCCGGCATTGCAGTGGGTGAGAATATTAACGACTGGCCTTTTTTTAAGCTCAACTATTTTTTCGATTAATTGAACGCCATGCTCCCCGATCATGCTGCAATGGGCCACACTTTCTTCCGTAATATCATCGGCTGTCCGGAGCATTAATTTCAGTTTATCATTTTTATTGCCTTTCAAAGATTGCGTACGCCGGAGAATTAAATCAACGGCATAGGCTAAATTAACAGCGGTGGGCCGGGTGGCTTTCAGACGGCCGGCAGCCTCATTCATTTTTTCATTAAAACTGGCTTCGGGAAAATGCAGCGCAGCAATATACATCCCATACGCCGCAGCCGATCCGATGAGCGGAGCCCCCCGGACGTGCATGTCTCGGATAGCAGTTTCAAAGTCTTGCAACGTTCGTAAATCCTCAACAACAAATGCATGCGGCAAATGGCGCTGGTCAATAATCTGTACCGTTTCCGGATCGTCTTTTTTCAACCAAATGGTGCGATATGCTTGTCCGTTTATTTTCAAAAAAAAAGAATTAAATAATAGACTTTATTCGGTTGACGGCCAACGATAGACGGTGCTGCTTAAAAATATTTCAGAATAAAATCTAATGATTATAAAAATTTATTTGCAGAGCGTAGCGCAACACTCCGCATTGGATTTAGAGCAAGTATTTTTCTTTTGGCAAATAATTTACTTGTCTGTCCAATAAATTGTAATGGGAAGACCTTCCGCTATCCGGCAATAAAATCCGGATTCTTTTTAATCATTTGATCGTTGCTTCCGGCAATTCTTTCAAAACCAACTTTTTCGTAAAAGCCGTGCGCATCATCGGTCAGCAACATCCAGCTTTCCATATTTTTTAATTGAGGATGAGCCAGCACACATTCAAGCAGCCATTTTGCCAATCCCTGGTGCTGGTATTTTTCAACAACAAAAACATCGGATATATATGCATAACTGGAAAAGTCGGACGTGACGCTGGCAAACCCGATTTGTTCTTGGTGAAAAAATAATCCAAAACATAATTCGCCCTCCAGCAACTCTTTTGTTTCCGACAAATGAGCCTCACTCCCCCAATAAGACTCTTCTGTCAGGAATTGATGGATAAAATGAAGGTCCAATAATCTCGGGTCCGTCAACACAGAGAAGGCCGTATCATTTTTATAATGATATTGTTGGTATTTCATAAAAGCACATTAAAATGCATCCTCATAGCAACTGCATTTTTGATAACCGAGACTTATTTTCCGGTATTGCACGCAGTTGTTTCTTTCCGGAATCATAGTCTGACACTATCCGGGAAAATGCCCGGTAAAAGTAGCCACACCTCAGTCATTCCCCTTTACCTTGCTCCAGGATTTTATCAAAATAAAACCAGTCACAAGGGCCACTGCCACCCCGATCATAGCCTTGCCGGGGTCGCCGTATAAGAAAAAACCAAAACTGAACAAGACCCCGTAAACCAAAAAGCACCCCGCCACCATACAAACCAGTTCGAGTGGAAGCTTTCCAGGAGTTACCTCCGCCGGCTTCAACTCCCCTTCGGCAATCGCTGGTTTAATCACTGCCTGCCATCCTGTAGCGTGCGGCTTGATTAATTTGTAAAAACTCAACAACGTCGCATGGTCTGTCGGTTGGGTCAGGTACGTAACAGCCAACCAGGCGCCGGTAGTAACAGCAATACCAGAAAGCAACCTTATGTGGGTAGCCACCTCCGGACTGACAAACTCAAAATATAAGGCGACCAAAAAAGAAACAACCATGGCCGCCACTTCGCTCCAGGCATTGATCCGCCACCAAAACCACCGGAGGATAAAAATCAGGCCGGTGCCGGCGCCTATTTGCAAAATGACATTGAAGGCACCGAGGGCGCTCTCCATTTCCAGCGCCACCAACCCCGCCAGTACCATCAGTAAAACGGTAGAAATCCGCCCCACATTGACGAGTTCCTTTTCGCTGGCCGAAGGTTTGACAAACCTCTTATAAAAATCGTTGACAACATAAGACGACCCCCAGTTCAACTGCGTCGAAATGGTCGACATAAAAGCAGCGATCAGCGAAGCCAGCACCAGTCCAAGTAATCCGTGCGGTAAAAAAGTCATCATCGCAGGGTAAGCC
>JBFIJS010000806.1:0-2276 GCA_041600595.1 Saprospiraceae bacterium
CTATATTTGGTCTGGCTGGCAGGTTTGGTGCCTTTGTATTACCTGTGCCGGTGGTATCTGGGCTTTAAACGGACCCGGGAGCCGGATTCGTTGTGGCGGATGTTTTGAGTGCTGCCGGCAGCAATGGAACCGACAAGTGGTTGCTGGGGGCACCTTGATTTTTTCCGTTAAAGAAAAGACGATTACCAACCCTGAATATTTACCTGATTTCATTGCACCCATGCGCTCTTTTCGATCTGTTACTTTTCAAAAAGAGCAGTCGGGAAACGGGACTGAACCGATGGTGTTACCACGCTATCGCAACAATTTTTGATTATTTTTTTTTTACAAGAAAAGGAGAAGAAGTATTTTTAAAACGCCTTTTTGATCCTTATTTAACTCCAAAGGAAGAAAAGCGAAAGAATGTGATGCGGATAAGAATAACACAATTACTTTTTTTAGCGGGGATATTGCCAGTCATGCTTTTTTCTCAGTCGGAAAATCCCTATGCTGCCAATATCGAGAAACTCAAACTGCTCATTGACGAACGCCTGGAGCAACCGGGAGGCGACACCGCTTCTGCCTATATTTTAAAAGAAATCAGATCCAATTGTGGAAACGAATACATTTGTCAGAGAGATCATATCCGGGAAGTACTAAGTTATCTGTGGCACAAAGGGGCCTTCCCGGCTGGTGTCCCCATCGCTAAAGAGGAGGAAAGACTGGCCGAACGCTATGGCGATCTCGAAGACCTGATACACGCCAACGAAGGATTGTCGGGGTTTTATTACTGGCTCAACCGGATGGATAAAGTGTACTATTACCTGGAAAAGCTGGTGGTGCTGTATGAAAAAGCGGGAATGCACCATAAAGTGATCGAAAAAAAATTCCACATCCTCGACGCTAAAGTCTGGCGCCTGGAAGATAGGGAAGCGCTCCGAGGTTTGTTCAAACTGCTGGATGAATCCATTGAACTGGGGCACGAACTAACCACCGCCCGCATCCGGGAAAAACTGCTGGAAATCGGGGTGAACATGGATTCAACAGAAATGGTGCGGGAGCAGGTAGAAGCATTGGAAAACCTCGTCTTAGCAGATCCCATCATTCATGACGAATATACCATTGCGCACGTAAGGGCGATCGGCCGGGCCAACCTTCTTTTAAAGGAGGGTAAACTAAAGGAAGCCAAGACCTATTACCAAAAAGCCTTGGACATCGTCCGGCAATTTAAAGATACGGGCAGAGAAGTTGCCATATTGCATACACTAGCCCGCCTGGAATGGGAAAGTCAAAACGCTGCCCGGGCCAAAGTCTACCTTGACACCGCCTTTATATATGCCGATAGGCTAAACTACCGCAGCTATTTAGCCGATAATTATGAGCTCAAAACCGAAATAGCGGCAGCAGAAAAGCGGTTTGAAGATGCTTACCGCTATCTCCGGTTGCAAAATATTCACAAAGCCGCGCAGGACAGTTCATCTGCCAGATTTAACCCATCGATTTATTACCTGGATCTGGAAAAACGGCAACTGGATGCCGAAACGGAAAAACAGGCGCTTGAGCTTAAATTGAGCAAGAACAGGTTTCTGACGATGATAGTCATCGTGAGCCTGGTAATATTGCTTGCGCTGGGTCTCTTGGTCGGTCTGCAAAAACAGCGGCAGGGTAAACGGAAAATCGCCGAGCAATATTCCGTGATCCAGCAACAGGCCGAACAACTCAAACAGCTCGACGCCGCCAAGTCCCGTTTTTTCGCCAATGTCAGCCACGAACTCCGCACGCCACTCTCCCTGATTGCCGGCCCCATCCGTACCCTGCAAAAAGGCAATACCTCCCCCGAAAAACAGGAGAAGCTATTGGCCATGGCCAACCGGGGGACCAAAGACCTCCGGCACCTGGTCGACGAAATCCTCGACCTGGGGAAAATGGAAGCGGGGAAAATGACTGTTTCCCTGGAGGCTACTCTGGTGGCCTCGTTTTTTCAGCGCTATTTTTCCCAGTTCGAATCGTTGGCCGACCGCAATGGCATCGACTACCGTTTCCATATCGAAATAGGAAAAGAAGTTGTCGTTCAGTTCGACCGGGAAAAATGCCGCCAGATCATTTTCAACCTCCTTTCGAACGCCTTCAAGTTCACCCCCGCCGGTGGCCAGGTTCGGGCAGACCTCCAACTGAAAGATGGTCAGCTCCGGTTGGCCGTGGCCGATACGGGCAAGGGCATTCATCCCGACGACCTGCCCCACGTGTTCGACCGCTATTTCCAGTCGAACCGGCCGGACGCCACGGCCTCGGGCGGC
>JBFIJS010000807.1:0-2256 GCA_041600595.1 Saprospiraceae bacterium
CATCGGTGCGCACGTGGCCGAAACCTCCGTTATGACCCGGGCCGGCCTGTGCGCGGCCACCGCTGCCGGCAACCATCTGCTGGCTCAGGAAGGAGCCTTCGGACTTATCCTGCTGGAACAAGAGCCCGTCGTGCCGAGCCTGATGTTTGGGGCCGCCGGTCGCCTGGATTTATCCAAAACTTATATCCTGAAAACAGCCACCGGGCAAGTGGAGGTGCCGGTCGAAAATTGGCAGCATGGGTGGGGATTGGCATTGGTTTAATGAATCAATTCATTCGTTTTGATGATTTTTTTGGCCAGAATTTTAGCAAAATTGCGCCAGACGATGGCTTCGTCTTTCCCCGAGACCAATCGTTTTATGGCTGATACACTAAAAAGAATGACCTCCGTTCCCGGCTCTGCGGCCACCACATCCGCCGTTCGGGTCGTGCCCATGACGTAGGCAATCTCACCAAACGTTTCGCCGGGGCCTAAAAACACCGTGGCATTTTTATCGATGACAATTTTCACCCGCCCCTTTTTCACAATTCCAAATGCTTTGCCGCCATCGTCAGCAGCCATCAACACATCGTTTTCCGCACAATCAATAAGTAAAGCATTTTTGAGAAAGGCCTCCTTTCCCTCCTCGCTCAAGCCATTCGTCAGGACACTGTGCACGCTCTTTTTATCGAGCTTGTAGTTGTAAAATGCAGCCCCGACTTCAATCCCGCCGCTGTCATTTACCAATCGGTTGTACCAATCCTGAATCGGTTTATAATGCGAAAAGTCAACCTTTTTGGCCCACGGCAACGCAGGCGATTTTACCTCCTGTAAATATTTCAAATCCGGAAAAAAGATCATCGGGATGCGGTATCCGCCCGAAGAGGAATTGTGAAGGGGGCCGATTGGCCGCAGGCCAAATCGGTTGTACATCGACAGCAGGCTCGGCTCACACGACATCAAAACCCCCTGACCGCCATTTTTTAATGTATGGCGAAAACCATTGAGCATGGTAATAAACCCGACCGGCGTCTTGCGGTAGGCTGGCAGCACCGCCAGGCGGGTGTAGATATCCAGTTTCGCCAGCAAGTCATCATCAAACTGGTTCAGGTGGTACTCCGCACAGCTGGCGGGTGTTTCCTTCAACTGCGCCGCATTGGTGATTTTCATACAGCTCACCACTTCCTCCGTCTTTTTGTCCTTGCACGCCACGAGGATATAATCCGTTTGTTTTCCGGCAAAAGCACTGGAGTCCAGCACAGAATCGCCCGATACCCGATTCAACTCCTTGCGCCGCACCTCTTCCAGAACGTGGATGCAAGCCTCCTTTTCCTGTTTGGATTTGGCAATAAAAAACAGGTACTTACGGGTCCAGATGTCCCATTTGAAGTGCAGACTTTGTAGTAAAGAAGCCATAAAAATTGGTTTTCATTTGTTTTGGCTAAAGTACCGCTATTTGGTTTGGTAACCGAATTATTTGTCCGGAAAAACTTCCCTCTCCTGTTCTTGCGTGGTTTACAACAAATCAAGCGAAGGAAGTGACCGAAGTTTTGAACCGATTACTCAGCAAAATAATGCAAATGCTTGCCAAAAACTGCGTCCTTTTCCCTACCTTGGCTACCATTCGATGAGTCAAAAGGAGCACTGCTTTTACGAAAAATATCGATCCTTTTTGGGGGTGCACAGGTGCGTTTGATTTACACTTCTGCCGGATAGGCAGATTAACCCGGACATCTTAAAGGAGCAAAGTGAACAGTATTATTCGATGAAAGCAGCCTTCCTGACCAGTTCTTAAACCTGAAAACAAAGAAAAATGGCCATACTTGAAGTAGTCTTGGGGATGATGTTTATCTATATGATCCTCAGCCTGTTAGGCACCACCGTTAATGAATTAATCTCTTCCTGGCGGGGATGGCGGGGATTTTATCTGGAGGAAGGTATCAAGCGGTTACTAAAATTTGACAACGACCCGGAAGTGTTTAAAAAATTTACCGACAATGAGTTTTACAAACAGCTCATGCAACACAAAGCACCACTCAGGGTTTCGCGGGCTCCGGAATGGATGACCTCCAAAAACTTTGTCTCCATTCTGGTTAATACCCTGAAAAAAAATGAAGCCACCGTGGCCAAAGTGGACGACCTGATCGAAGGGTTGCCCAAAGGGAACAAATTGCGGGATGTCCTCGAACAGTTCAAAAGCGACGGCCACGACGAGATCGAGTCGTTCAAGGCCCGTTTGGAAGGCTGGTACGAGGATGTGATCGCCCATACCGGCCC
>JBFIJS010000808.1:0-2254 GCA_041600595.1 Saprospiraceae bacterium
TGCTACCCGTTCGGGAAATAGCCGACGCAGCCAAAGAGTCCGGAATCGAAGTTTTGGTGGACGGAGCCCACTCTTTTGCTCATTTGGATTTTAAAATATCCGATCTCAACTGTGATTACTTCGGTACCAGTCTGCATAAATGGCTCTGCGCCCCGTTTGGATCGGGGTTGTTATATGTGAATAAGGATAAAATTTCGAAGCTCTATCCTCTATTGGCTGCCCCGGAACCCGAATCTGATGACATTCGAAAATTTGAAAATCTGGGAACCAGGTCACTGGCCATTGAGCAGGCAATCGGTGAAGCGATCAATTTTCACCAAATGATCGGAATTGAAAGGAAACAGGCCCGATTGCAATTTTTAAAAACATATTGGGCGGACAAAGTGTTGGACTTGCCCGGTGTTTCTGTTGGAACGTCCCTGAAGCCGGAATTCTCCGGTGGGATCGCTCTCCTAAAAGTGGAAAACAAAAAACCGGAAGCCGTTGCCAGGTTCTTTTACAAAGAATTTAAAATACATACGGTTGGCATCAATTGGGAAAATATACATGGCGTCAGAATCACGCCCAATGTTTATACCCGCCTCTCGGACCTGGATCGCTTCTATTTAGCGGTCAAAAAACTTACTACATAATTTATAATCATAATCATAATTAAACGGAACTTGCGAGAAAGAATATGCCAGCCTAACTGGCTGTATGTGATTGGATTAACAACTGACCAATCGAAAAGTCAGCTGACTGTTTACGATAAGTAAGAAGCGATTTTTCCCCGTTCCCGTTCTAAATTTCAACCAATGCAAATTACTAAAAACAGTGTTGTTTCACTTCATTACCGTTTACAAGCCGATAACAGTGAAGGCGATCTGGTAGAAGAAACTTTCGGCGGTCAGCCTTTAACCTTTCTTTTTGGTGCCGGCCAGATGATCCCCGACTTTGAAAAAAACCTGGAAGGAAAATCTGTTGGTGACAAACATTCATTTGGGATCACCAGTGAAAACGCATACGGCCCGGTCAATAAAGAAGCTATTGTGGATTTACCGATCGATACATTTATTGTAAACGGAGAATTGGCCACAGACATGTTGGTTGTCGGCAAAACGATTCCGATGTCAGATCAAAACGGCAGACAATTGACAGGGAAAATCCAGTCGGTTTCAGAAACGGAAGTGACGATGGATTTCAACCATCCCATGGCCGGACAAGACCTGTATTTTACCATAGAAGTGACAGATGTCAGGGAAGCAACCGCCAGTGAACTCAGCCATGGCCACGTGCACGGCCCGGGTGGGGTAGAGCATTGATGACAACTTCGTCAGCCTGCTTTCATTTTTCCGATAATTACCCATTCATTTTTACTTTACAATGAATTAGACTTCTCAGAAAGTAGCCTAAAGAACAAGTCCGGTTATATTTGCGCCCGAATTTTAAATGCGGGGTGAATCTTTGGCAACAAAACGTCCTAGTGGTGAGAGATTGCCTTTTCGCAGTAACTACCAATTACTCTATTTTGACTTTTTTATGAAAAGAATTCTATTTATTGCACTGCCAATGCTCTTGTTATCCCTTGGGTTGGCTGCTCAAAAAGGCGGAACAGTCAGGGGCAATGTGTATGATAAAGAAACAGGGGAACCCATCATCTTTGGGACGGTACTTTTCTCCGGAACTACCATCGGTACCAATACTGACGAAAATGGCTTTTTCTCCATTGGGGGAGTGCCGCCTGGTAAATACGATTTGACAGCAACTTATATTGGATACGATAGTGTAAGTGTGGCGATCAATGTCCGGGAAGGCGGAATTGTTTCGCAAAACCTGATGATGACGGCTAATACCGTCCAATTGGGAACGGTAGAACTATCGGCCAGAAAAGAGCAATCCAAGACCGAAATCCAAATCTCCAAGGTAACTGTCTCTGCCAATCAGATAAAAGCCCTGCCAAGTGCGGGGGGACAAACAGACCTTGCGCAATATTTGCCGGTTTTGCCGGGTATTATTTCTACCGGTGATCAGGGCGGACAAATCTATATCCGCGGCGGGTCACCGATCCAGAACCGGATTATGATTGATGGGATGACCATTTACAATCCATTCCACAGCATTGGCTTTTTCTCGGTTTTTGAAACGGAAATCATCCGAACCGTAGATGTCCTGACTGCCGGGTTTAATGCTGAATATGGTGGAAGGGTCTCCGCTATCATTGACATTAAGACCCGGGAGGGCGATAAAAAGCGGGTCTCCGGGCTGGTGAGCGCCA
>JBFIJS010000809.1:0-2250 GCA_041600595.1 Saprospiraceae bacterium
GAAAAAAATCCGGTTGAGGTTTAAGATGCAACCGGAAGGCAATTGTATTTTTCTGAATGGAAAAAACGTAAACCGGGATATTCGCACTATGCCGGTCAACAACCTGGTCAGTCCGGTATCGACCATCTCGGAAGTGAGGAGGGAGATGGTTCGACAGCAGCAGGCTATGGGTCTGGAAAAGGGTATTGTAATGGATGGCAGAGACATCGGTACCGTCGTTTTTCCGGAAGCTGAACTTAAAATCTTTCTGACTGCGGAGGTTGAAGAGAGGGCGAGGCGACGTTATACCGAATTGATCGAAAAAGGAATGGATGTGGATTTTGCGGAAGTCAGAAACAACTTGCTCGAGCGCGATCATATTGATTCTTCCCGTGCCGACAGCCCACTCACCAAAGCGCCCGATGCCGTCGTGGTGGACAACACCCACCTCAACCTCGAGCAGCAATTAGCGTTGATTTTAAATATGGTCAAAGAGCGAGTGGTTACTTACCAAAATACCGGAGCTTCTTCCTGACCGGCAACACAAAAGTCGTTCTACAGGTATCCGCTATGAACCCGGCGCACCCCTGTTTTTCGATCTTCAAAGAATTTTTTCAGCGCAAAAACCGACGATTCAAACGCAATTTCCTCCCAGGGAATCTCTTCTTCCGCAAACAATTTCACCTCCAGACTCTCCTCCCCTATCCCGTACTCGCCGTCTACGAGTTCTCCTAAATACTGTACGTAAACATGAGCAAAACGGGTAAAGGTAAAAACCGTGTGCACCCCCCAGATCCGGACTTTGGCTTCGGCTTCCTCCCAAACCTCCCTTGCTGCCCCTTCCTCTACAGATTCACCAATCTCCATGAACCCGGCCGGCACGTTCCAAAAACCTTTGCGGGGTTCAATGGCCCGGCGACACAGCAGCACCTTGTCTCCCCAAACCGGCAAACACCCGGTGATAATTTTAGGGTTGTGATAGTGTATCGTTTCACAAACGCCGCAGACTTTTCGCAGGCGATTGTCACCGGGAGGAATTTCTTTTTTAATCTGATCCGATCCGCAATTGCTACAGTATTTCATGTTAAAAAAGTGTGCTTTTTTGTGAGTTAGTGAGGTGCTGACCTTTTTTTCCGGTCTGATTCAATGAAAATGGAAAATTGCAAAAAAGTCTGTTGCTGACTGCTCTTTAACTTTGGGAGACACAACTCTGATTTCACCAAATTGTTGAGGCAAATCTCATTCAGCGCTTTGAGTCGGGGTATGCATTTCCTGGTTGCATTTTTTTCAGGAAAAAAAGCATACGTACAGGCAGCACTTCATGTTCCAGTTGTAGAATCCTCAAAACACCAGTTTTTTCAGATCTTCCGGTGTATCAATGCCAATGGTTTCAAATTCCGTTAACTGCACACCGATGTTAAATCCGTGTTCCAACCATCTCAGTTGCTCTAAGGATTCGGCATTTTCCAGCCGGGAGGGCGATAGCCGGGAGATTGCGAGCAACGTATTTTTCTGAAAACCATAAATGCCGATGTGTTTGTAAAACGCCATTTCTGACAGCCATTTGTCCTGTGCTTCATTTTTCACAAAAGGAATAGGAGAACGGCTAAAATAGAGCGCCTTTCCCTGTTGGCTGAATACAACCTTGACAGTATTTATATCGAGCAGGTATTCAATTTTTTCTATCCGTTTCGCCAGGGTGGAGATGGGTGGCCAATCCTTATTTTGCAAGGCCGACAGAATCTTATCGATTTGTTCAGGTTGGATAAATGGTTCGTCTCCCTGAATATTAACCACCCGTTCAACCTGCGCAAATTCAGGCAAAGCTGCCACTTCTGCACAACGGTCAGTGCCCGACTTGTGGAAAGGCGAGGTCAGCACAACTCTTGCATTCAAACTTTTGACATGTTTGAAGATGCGTTCGTCGTCTGTTGCCACCACAATTTCATCGAGGCCGGACTTTGCAGCCTGTTCGTAAACCCGCTGGATCATGGTTTTGCCACCAATATCCACCAGCGGTTTTCCGGGGAAACGGCTGGATTCAAACCTTGCTGGAATTATTCCCAACGAATTTATATTTTTGACCATGTATCAATAGTGGTTTGGAGCAGTCTAAATTTTTGTAATATGGAGCAGTTTGTGCAAATATACTTCCGGGCTGAAGTCTGAACAAACTATACTCAAAACGAAGTGGTTGGCGAAACCATAAATACCCAAACCATTTCGGAATCGGTATAACTTCCGAATTGGAATGACATCGGCCTAAAGTTC
>JBFIJS010000810.1:0-2246 GCA_041600595.1 Saprospiraceae bacterium
AAAATTCAGATCGGGTTCAAAGGGATGCCGCACGGGTTGTGACGCCATCACCGCCTGCTTGATGAGCTTTCCCAGCCGGATGATTTCGGAGTAGTTTTCTTTGCGCAAATTCAGTCCGATTTGGCCGGCATTCAGGTAGGCGTAAAATGCGCCGCCAAAGGCAAGGTCGTATTTAATTTTTTGCCCGTCGGGCAACAAGACTTCAGCACCCGAGACTTGAACGAAAGAAGGGACATTGTCGAAATAAACCCGGGTTATTTTCTTACCGTCCGATTCCACATAAGCAGTCAACTGGCCACAGGGAGCATCTATTTTCATTTCCGTCACCGGCTCCTTCCTTTTTACCCAGCCCATCTGCACTGCCAGTTTTGCGATAGCAATGGTTGCGTGACCACACATGGTGGAATAGCCTTCGTTGTGCATAAACAAAACCCCGAAATCGGAATCAGGCCTTTCCGGTGGCAATAGAATCAACCCGTACATATCGGCATGACCACGCGACTCCCACATCAGTTGCCGGCGAAAGTGATCGTGCCCGGATTGCATCTGCCGGCGATAGTCGAGAATCGAATGGGCCTTTATTTCGGGGGCTCCCTGCATCACCACCCGCAGCGGCTCGCCCCCGGTGTGCATATCGATGCAGCGGGCAATGCGGGCATAATCCCCGAGAAGTTCAAGGCCGGATGATTGGCGTATTTTGTCGTAGGCCGAGGTCATAACGTTGGAGGTTGATCTTAAAACTATCGGCACCGGGTAACCACCTTCGGCGGTAAGTATTACGTGGCAGACGTCATCTGATATAAATACGGAGGGGTATCCCGACAGCCAGTTCCGGATATGCACTGGCACGATCCGGGGTAAATTCGCAGCCAGGCCGGGTGGTCACTCCACCTGCTCCGGTCCTTCGCCAACCCAATCGGAAATGTACCTTTCTTCCTCGCAGAGCGGCATCAGTTCTTCCTCAATAAATGGCCGCACCTCGTGAACGATATTTTCAGGATACAAAACGTGCAGATTCGGACCGGCATCCAGTGTGAAATAAACCGGGTGTTTGGTTTCGGCCCGGTAAGCTTTCAGCCGCTCGATCATTTCCAACGTAGCGGGCTTCAACAGAATGTAGGAAGGGTTGCTGCTCATCATCAGGCCATGGAGTGTAAGGGCTTCGTTTTCACAGATGGCCCCAAAGTCCTCCAGGTCACCTTTGCGCATGGCATCAAGCAGTCGAAGCAATTTTCTTTTTGCATCAACGTAGCGGGCGTCGGCGAACGGGTTGCCGTCCATGAGGCTGTGCCCGGCCCGGCTACTGACCGATTTTTCGGCTGCACTGGCGATTAAAATGTCGTCGTGGAAAGTCTTGAAAACATCGTGCACTTCGTCCTCCAGACCAACCGCATACAAGTCCGAGGCACCAGCGATCTCTCCCGTTTGCCCCCATAGGGCAGCTACCGGAAAAATAGAACGACAAGCGCTTCCCGACCCCAGGCGGGCGACATAGGAGGCTTTCTGGTCGAAGGCTGCGTCGTCGCTCAAGGTATTGAACAATTCCTCTTCCAGGGAACAAAGACACAAGGCAACCGCGCTCATGGCCGAAGCCGAGGAGGCAATGCCTGCCGAATGCGGAAAAGAGTTTCCGGTGCGAATGGTCAGATCCAGTTGGCGCAAAAAAGGAAAAATATCGGCCACGCTCTCCAGGTATTTCAACACTTTAGCCCGAAAAGCCTCATTCTCCTCGCCGTGGAAAAAGAAGTCCAGCGCAATGGCCCGTTCGCCGCTCTCCTTCGGTTTGTACTCCAGTCGGGTATCGGTGAAGGAAGAGTTGAGCGTCAGGCTGATGGACGGGTTTCGTGGCAATTGCACCCCGTGTTTTCCCCAATATTTGATAATGGCAATATTGGAAGGGCTGCGCCAGGTGATGTGACCGGGTTCGACTTCCTGTGAGGTGATGAGCAGGTTTGGATTTTTATAATCGAGCATGGATGTGTAATTGAATTTCTAAACGCCAAAGGTAAATTTTTCCCCCTCTTTTCGACATGACAAAAGTGGATAAAACACGATCACCAGCGGTTGAACGCACCCAACGGGCCACGAAAAGCCCCGTTTCCTCCGCCCGCTTTCCTGTTTTTCAAAAACGGTTCTGAGAAAAAAAGTCGGGTTATAGCAAAAAGGGAAGGGCTTGCTGTTTCTGTACAACATTTCAGTCGTTAGGTTGTCTATCCATAAAAGTGTAAACGAGCAAAGTATCATTG
>JBFIJS010000811.1:0-2244 GCA_041600595.1 Saprospiraceae bacterium
ACTCTTTGATTGCCAGTTTGTAATTAATCCAATTACGTATCCTCCCATTCAACAAAACCTTTTTTAAAAATTAGCTATAATGAGAAAGTTATCTGTCTTAATGTTGATCTGTGCCGTTCTTGCTGCTGCTTCCTGCGGTGATAAAAATACCACCCCGGGTGGTTACAAATTTACCCGCCATAATAGTACCAGCGATGGTGTCAAACCGGCTCCCGGCGAAATGGCCTTTGTGCACATTTATGCCTATGTTGATGGAAAATTCCAGAACTCTACCCGTCAGAACGACCGCATCATGCCGATCAGGGTCAACTCTGCAGAAGAACTTTTAAAAACCAAAGAAAAAGGTAAACCAAACCCGGTTTATGAAGCCATATCGGTCATGTCCGTAGGCGACAGTATCTCGATTTTCGTCCCGGTAACGGAAGAGATGAAAAAACAACCGGAAATGAAAGATGCCGTAGAGTTACGCTACGACGTTGTGATGCTGGAAAGCAAAACCCAGGACGCCTACCAGGCCGAACAACAAGCGGCCAAAGATAAAATTGAAGCCGAGATCGAGATCACCAAAGCCAGAGAAGCAGACATAGCTGCAAAAGTGACGGATCTGGCAGGCCAATACCGCTCGGGCAAATTGAAAGACAAACTGACCACTACTGCTTCCGGTCTGAAATACATGAAACTGGAAGAAGGACAGGGCCCCGCCAATCAATCCGGTCAGAAGGTAACCGTTCATTATTACGGTGCACTGACCAACGGCCAGGCATTTGACAACTCCTTTAAATCTGGTCAGGCATTTACTTTTCCTTTAGGAGCCGGACGGGTGATCCGCGGATGGGACGAAGGAGTGGCGCTGCTGAAGGGCGGGGATAAGGCCATGCTTTTCATTCCCTCCGAACTGGGCTATGGTAAAGCAGGCAGCGGTGCCAAAATTCCCGGAGATTCAGAACTTATCTTTTATATTGAAGTTTTATAGGTGAAATCAGTTAGATGATCTTAGGTGCAACCGGTGGGGGTCAATGCGAGATCTGACCCCGGCAAAACCGGTTTTTCATTTGATCTTTCAGCTGGTTCATTTTAATTTTTTAAAAAACAAAAACTGTTATGACTACCGATCAACTCGCAGACTTAAAAGATCGGCTGGCTTCGTTAAGGGGGTATCTTTGACATCCCTGGCCGGCTTATCACCATTGAAGAAAAAGAACAACTCTCCGGAGATCCTAATTTTTGGGACGACCCCGAGAGAGCACAGAGCATCCTGAAAGTTATCAAGCTGAATAAAAAATGGGTGGAACAATTCAACCAGGTCGAAACCGCTATCGGCGACGCCGAAGTACTGCTGGAGTTCCAGAAAGCTGACGAAGCGACCGAAGAGGAAGTGGACGCTCAGTACGAAAAAGCCCTGGATGCCATAGAAGACATCGAATTTCGCTCAACGTTGAACCAACCCGAGGATGAAATGAATGCCATCCTGGAAATCAACGCCGGAGCGGGCGGTACCGAAGCCTGCGACTGGGCTTCCATGCTACTCCGGATGTACGTCATGTGGGCGGAAAAAAACGATTTCAAAACCTCTACGCTCCACATTGTAGAGGGCGACACTGCCGGCATCAAATCCGTTGGATTGGAAATTACCGGCGATTATGCCTTTGGGCTTCTGAAAGGAGAAAATGGCGTCCACCGACTGGTGCGTGTCAGTCCTTTCAACTCTCAGGGCAAACGCATGACTTCCTTTGCCTCCGTTTTTGTCCATCCGATGATCGACGACAGTATCGAAGTCGAAATCAATCCTTCCGATTTGCGATGGGACACCTTCCGGGCCAGTGGTGCGGGTGGTCAGCACGTCAACAAAACGGAATCAGCGGTGCGGGTCACCCACATTCCCAGCGGAATCGTGGCGGAATGCCAGCAGGAACGCTCCCAGCACCAAAACCGGGAAAAGGCTTTGCAGCTTCTAAAATCAAGGCTCTATGAAGTAGAGCTGGAAAAACAGAAAGCGGAAAAAGACAAGATCGAATCCGGTAAAATGAAGAATGAATGGGGCAGCCAAATCCGTAGTTACGTACTCGACGACCGTTGGGTAAAAGACTTGCGGACGGGTTACAAGGTAACCAACCCCGACAAAGTACTCGACGGCGACCTGGATGGTTTTCTCAAAGCATTTTTGATGAATAACATGGCGGTGGAAGAGTAAAATCATTTCTACTCCAGGCATCCCTTCTCAACGCTGACCGGCAACCCACAAGT
>JBFIJS010000812.1:0-2240 GCA_041600595.1 Saprospiraceae bacterium
GCCGGGTGCGGAGCGGGCGATGCGCTCCGTGAGCAGTTCATGCAGCGGCATGACTTGTCCGCCTGCTTCCTCCTCCATCCAGATTGGGAAGTTGCGCTCCATGTGCGGGCGGTTGCGGTAGGGCGCCAGCAGGGCGGGGTAGCTATCGTTCGGTCATTCGCCGCCCTGTCCGCTGCGGAAAAATGCACGGAGGGTTCGCCAGTAGGCACGCTGTTCCTCGTCGGGAACTGGTTCGGCTGCGGGCATCACGGGGAGGGTGCTGACCTCCCTGAAAGTCAACTCTGCCGGGTGCTCGGCGGTGATGCCGCCGCCGGGGCGGATGCCCATCGTTTCCGCTGCCTCTTCGGTGAAGAGGTCGAGGATGTTATCTGGTTGGTTGTTTTTCATTGAATGCATTTTAACCATCAGCTTCGCTTGTATCGCCGCCACATCAATCAGGCAGCTATTTCATCCATCTTTTTTGACGATATAAACTGTTCCCTTGTTCTTTCCCAGTTTTTCAACCGCCAGTTCTTTCACAAGGTATTGGAGGTCTTTTTTGATGGTAGCGGCGGAGTATTCACTCAGGCTGGCGGAGATGTCACTGATTTTTACAGGCTGGTTTTGCCGTATGTACTCAAGCACCTCCTTTTGGCGTTCATTGAGATACCCGCCTAACTCCCGAAACTCTTTTACTTTAACCTCCAGCTTTTCAATCAACTCTACCATACTGCCGAGAAAAAATAACATCCACTTTCCAATCCGCTCATCTTCCGTGTAGCGGTCTTTTTGTCCTTCCATGAGTGCCTGGTAGTAGCCGGACTTGTGCTCCTCGACGATATGCTCCAGGGACACGTATTGGATAAAATGGTAGCCATTTTTAATGAGCAACAGGTTTGTCAAAAGCCTCGAAAGACGCCCATTGCCATCCTGGTAGGGGTGAATGGACAGAAACTCATAGACGAACGTGGCAATCACAATCAAAGGATGTACTTCGCCTTTTTCAAGTGAATGATTGGTCCAGTCAACCAATTATTCCATTACCTTTTGTACCAAAAACGGCTCGGTGGTCCTGAAAATCAGTCTTGTCGTACCATCGGGGTAAGTCGCTACGACCTGATTGGTCATTTCCTTATACCTGCCCCTGTGACGGTTGTCCTTGGCGCTGTACTTTAACAGCAGGTTGTGCAAGGCATGAATATTTGAAATTGTCAAATCAACATCTTCGCTATTCTCCAAAATTGTTTCAAGCGTATCGTAATATCCGGCAACCTCCTGTTCATCCCGGCTTTCCAGTTTCGATATTTTCAGGTTCTCAATCAGCGAAGCAATTTCTGCATCCGTCATGGTGCTGCCCTCAATGCGAGTGGAGGAGCCGATACTCTGAATGGTCGCTATCCGGCGCAGTTCTTTCAGGTATTTGTTTTCTTGCTGGTCGATGCTTTGCCAAGCTCCTTTGAACTGGTCAATCTGACTAATCTGCTGGATAATCCGTTGTGTTGTCGAAAAATCAAACTGTAATTTCTTTTCGTTCATCGTATCGATATTTTATCCGCAAAGTATCGATATTTTTATTGTTTATCCATATCGTATCTATATTTTACCGATAAAATGCTTTTTGAGCCGCAATGAGTCTAAGTGAGCCACTCGAAAATGATGCAATTTGATACGATTTTTCTCAACTCAAACCCTTCGCCGAACCGGAGTTCGGCGCTACACCGTAAACGCCTCCAACTTCTTCTCAATCGCCGCCATTTTCTGTTCCGGCGTGTAGCCCAGGTTGTGCGCACCGTAAAGGTCGTAGCGAAGTGCATTTTTGTTTTGGTAAAACAGCCCGAGGAACGTGATGCTTGGGTCTTCGGATAAGACCCTGGCAGCGTTGATGTTGGTCGGGTCATGCTGCACATGATGAGTGAACATGCGCTCGGTCGCCTCGTCGGGCTGAATGCCGTTTTCGTGCATCAGCAACTGTACGGTGTCCCGTTCGCTGACTTTTTTCTTCGAAAAATCGGCCATGAACTTGGGGCAACGCATGGATATTTTCACAAAAGAAAAACCTTGGTGCTCGTAGGCTGCCTTGATAGTGGCATACAGGTGGCTCGGCACCCAGTCCACCGTCTGCGCCACGAAGCTGACGTTCGATACGCCGAGCGTCGTCTGGATGGGGTTGACCGGCGGCAGTACCGAACCTTCCGGGTGGGTATTGGAAATGGTACCCATCGGGGAGGTCGGAGAGGTTTGCTTTTTCGTCATTCCGTAAA
>JBFIJS010000813.1:0-2234 GCA_041600595.1 Saprospiraceae bacterium
CCGACTGGCAATACGCAAAAATCCTCCGCCGGAACCTATACCGCAACATGACCATCAGCTGTGATGCCCGGGCCGGCCTGACGGCCACCGACATCACCTCCCAACTGGCCCCCTGGCTGGCCGAACAATCCGGCAGCTGGGAGCCCGGGTACACTTACAACCTGGGGGGTGAGTCCGAGCAAAGCGCCGAGGCCATGGGAGCCGTGGGGGAAAAATTACCGCTGGCAGGTTTTATCATTTTGTTGCTGCTCATTTCCCAGTTCAATTCATTCAGAAAGACCTTCATCGTCCTGTCCACGATCCCGCTGGGTTTGATCGGGGTGATTCTGGGATTGTTGCTGTTCCAGTCGTTTTTCGGGTTCATGGCCTTTTTGGGGGTCATTTCGCTGGCGGGGATCGTTATCAACAACGCCATCGTTTTGATCGACCGGATCAAGATAGAAATGGAAGAAAACAACCGCCCGGCTTTTGAAGCGATCATCGCAGCGGCACAGCAGCGGTTCCGGCCGATTCTGCTGACCACCTTTACCACGACGCTCGGACTGATTCCACTGTACCTGGGCGGTGGCCTGATGTGGGAACCCATGGCCATCTCCATCATGATCGGACTGCTGTTTGCCACCGTTATTACCCTGCTGTTTGTGCCGGTTTTGTATAAATTACTGTTCCGGGTGCAGCCAGAGTGAGCACAAAAAACGACTGAAAGCCGGCACCAGCCGTCTGCCAAAAAGGCCTGGCCGACAACTGGATCGGGCAGGCCTTTTTTTCTTTTCCAAAACTACCTCTATTTTAGCTCCAAAATCAATCATCATGCACATCGGAAGAAGTTACAGCCTGAAAGAAGTCCTCCTCTGGACCCGGCGATACATTTATATTTTCATCGCCATATCCTCCATTCCCGTCCTCATTTATGAACTGGCCGGGCACATCTGGATCGCCATTCCCTGGCTGCCCATTGCCCTGATCGGTACCGCAGTAGCCTTTCTGGTTTCGTTTAAAAACAATGCCTCTTACGACCGGATGTGGGAAGCCCGGAAAATATGGGGGGCCATCGTCAATTCCAGTCGCTCCTGGACCATCATGGTCAAGGATTTTATTACCAATGAATTCGCCAGCGACCCTGCCACGGAGGAGGAATTAAATACCATCAAAAAGCGGCTCGTGCTGCGTCACGTGGCCTGGCTGACGGCGCTGCGCCACCAGTTGCGGCAACATAAACCATGGGAAAGCCAGATGAAAAAGTCCAATCAGGAATACCGGCGTAAATTCATTCTGCCCGAACAGGCCATCAGCCTGGAAGAAGATCTCCGGCCCTACCTTTCACCCGAAGAGAAAGCTTACGTACTGAGCAAAGGCAACCGGGCCTCACACCTCATCAGCCTGCAATCGGCCGACCTGAAAGCACTGAAACTGCGGGGCCTGATCGATGATTTCCGGCACATGGAACTGGAGAAAATGCTGGTGGACCTGTACACCCAGCAGGGAAAATCGGAACGGATCAAAAACTTCCCCTACCCTCGCCAATACGCCACCATCAACCGCTACTTCATCTGGCTGTTTGTCATTTTGGTTCCCTTCGGTATGATGCAGGAGTTCATGAAACTGGGTACGCACATCGCCTGGCTGTCGATCCCGTTCAGCACCGTGGTGGCCTGGGTTTTTCATACCATGGAAATGGTGGGTGAATCGAGCGAAAACCCATTCGAGGGTGGCCCGAACGATATTCCGATCACTTCCATGAGCAGAAGTATCGAAATTGATATCCGGCAAATGCTGGAAGAAGAGGACCTCCCTGCGCCAGTTGCAGCCAACAACACGATATTGATGTAATAAGGCGGGCAGTCACACCTGCGGCTATGGTCGTGATTTATACTTTTTGCACTTCGAAAAACAAGAGGTTGTGATCGGAATATTTTTCGATCCATTCTTTTTGCTTTTCTACAGTCAGCTCCTGCGCCCAACCGCGCACGGCGACATCTGCCCCCGCAAAGTCTTTAAATATCAGGTGATCAGAGGCAACCACGTGATCCAGGTCGCTGCCGGGCGCATAGTTTTGGCTGCCATTCCACCAGCTAAGCGGATAACTTTTGGACAGGCGGCGCATTTTCCGGTATTTGGCCCGGCGGTCGAGCTCTTTGATTTCATTTTCCGCACTGATATCGAATCTCTTGTAAGGATAATCGAACCCCATGGTGTTTAAATCGCCCAGAAAAATATAATGAGTTTTTGCAGGA
>JBFIJS010000814.1:0-2232 GCA_041600595.1 Saprospiraceae bacterium
CCAGGTGGGTGGTCATAGACCGGCAGCAAACTGTACTCTACGAGGTATTCCCGTTCGACAATGGGCCGGATTATCCTTCCGATGGCCTGTTTCGGATCGTGAAAGACGGGAAAATTGGCTATGCGGATGCAACTAGTTACACCGTTGTGATCCAACCCCGGTTTGACTGTGCTTTTCCTTTTGAAAATGGTAAGGCGAAGGTCAGTAACGACTGCCAATCCAGGCGTGATGGTGAGTACAATGTTTGGACCAGCGATGCCTGGCAATATGTCGATAAAAAAGGTAACTTGCTGGAGTAGTTTTGTTTTATAAAACAGACGACGTTGCCACTGAAAAAATTATAAAGCGTTGATTTATAAATTGTTGTAAAACTGCCATCCCGATGCAATTTCGGGTTTCGCTGCGCTCAAACAGCCATCCCGAAGTGAATTCGGGATTTCGCTGCGCTCAAACTGCCGACTTATTAGTACCAACTGTTTTATGTCCCGACGTCAACCGCTGGTTGCTGGTTCAAAAGCAGGTATGAAACAGCTTAGTTTGGTCTTTTTTTCTCTGCTCCGATTTCTTTATGATTTACGGCGATTTTTCCTTAGTTTCCACCATCTTTTCACCAACTAAAATTAAGCATTATGAAAAATCACTTAATCGGCGCATTGGTCGCCTCCCTGATCCTTTTTGTCTGGCAATTTTTATCCTGGAGCCTGCTCAATCTGCACAATCCGCAAATGCAATACACCCCGGCACAGGACGCCATCCTGGAGGTGTTAGCGACGACAGAACTGTCTGAGGGCCAATACTATATTCCCCGTCTCCCCGATGGGGCATCGGCTGCTGAGCGGGAGGCTTATTATCAGGAACAGGTAGGCAAACCCTGGGCTTTGATCAGCTATCATTCCTCCATGAAAATGAGCATGGGTATGAATATGTTGCGAGGGTTTGTGGTTGATTTTCTGGCTGCTTTTCTACTGATCTGGGTTTTGTTGAAAATGACTAAACTGGACATGAAAACAGCCTTGTTTTCTTCCCTGGCCATCGGGCTGATCGGCTACCTGACCATTAATTATCTGAATACTATCTGGTTTGAAGTTTCCAGTATCGCCGACCTGGTTGATGCCATCTTGCAGTGGGGACTTGTTGGGTTGTGGTTGGGCTGGTACCTGCCGGGGAAAGAAGCTGCGTAGGGATTGACCCGCGACAAAAAAAGCCATCCGGATGTCCGGATGGATTTTTTTGTATCAGTATAAAACCATGTCAAAACGCCGGCGGTAAGCCTGCGTCAGCGGATGCTCCCGCCCCCACAAACGGAACAGCGCAATGGCTGACAGCCTGGGCAAGTCGTTGGCATAGCTTTTATCGGCCATCGTAGCATCAATAATCCGTTGAATGGCCGTTTCAAAATCGGAGGTAGCCAATGCCTGCCGGGCCGCGTCCAGATGGCTACTGGCGGCCGAGCCATTTTCCTTTTTGAGTTGCATGAGGTAGGCGAGGATGCGGATATCCTCAGCGCTGTCAAACTCCAGGTCGTCGATTTGGATAGCTGCCACCAACTCTTGTGCCTCTTCGGGTTGCTGAAAAACGAGCTGTTGGGCAAGGGCCAGTTTGGCTTCCTTGTTGTCCGGGTATTCGGCCACAAAGTGCCTCAGCCGTTCCGTTTTGGTGGTCTCGTCCGGTTCGTCAAGGATCGCCTGCAATTCATTGAAGAAAGGCTCCGGAATGTGCTCATCCAGCCATTGCTCGATCTGGTGTTTGGGCTTGGCACCGGCAAATTCGCCCACGACTTTACCGTGATGAAACAACTTCACATTTGGAATGCTGCGGATGCCGTGCTGCATGGCCAGTTGTTGCTCCTCTTCCGTGTTGATTTTGACCAGTTCCCAGCGGTCTTTTTGCTCTTCGGCCAGGCGTTCCAGTACTGGGCCCAGCACCCGACAAGGGCCGCACCAAGGGGCCCAAAAATCAACAAGGACGGGGGTTTGGTGACTTTTTTCGATAACTTGTTTTTGAAAATCGAACATGATTTAGCGTTGTTTTTTCTTGGTGAAATGTTCCAGCAAAATAACCTCCATGAAGGTTAAAAGTTCTGTGTGGTTTGTCACGTAGCGCAGGGTGTTTTTTATGTAGTTTCAAAATCCTCTTCGGGTAAAAGGCGTCCCGAAACCATCTGGATGCAGGGTGGGCACAGCACGGGCTGTTTTATCACCTGACAGGTGTTCACCTGGCCGTTTTTTCCTC
>JBFIJS010000815.1:0-2230 GCA_041600595.1 Saprospiraceae bacterium
AAGAAAAGGGCCAGGGAAGCTGAATTTGCCAAGATCGTTGCAGTCAATGCAAAATATGCAGCCTACCGTGACCTGTTGCCGACCTTTGAAAAACTGTACAAAGAGATCGAACCTTTTGCCCTGGCGAAAGACTATTTCGATGAAATCACGGGCCGTAATGTGGAAATCCTCCGCCTCGCCGGATTGTTTGACCGGCTGGTCAGTGCTTACGAAAATGAAGGGGAAACCGGCTTCAACAGTTACCGGGATCGCTTGAAGAGCTACCTGGAGAACTACTATAAGGATTACCGCCCCGAAATGGACGAAGAAGTTTTGGCAGTGCAAATGGAGGTGATGAAGAACAGGGTTGACCCGCAGTTTCACCCCGATCATTTCACCAAAATGCTCGCCACTTTCAATGGCAATTACGAAAAAATGGCCTCAACTATCTTCGACAATTCCATGGTCGATAATGCCGAACAGGTGCTTGCCGTGCTCGACATGGCCCCCGGAGATGTTATGAAAGCGGTCCAGAACGACCCGGCCTACGTACTGTCAAAAGCCTTCCGGGACATTTACAATGATAAAATAGTCAGTCGCTACAATGAACTGGACGAGCAGATCGAGGCTACCCAGCAGATTTACATGAAAGCGCTGATGGAGGTGTTCCCCAAGGACCGCTTCTATCCGGATGCCAACAGCACCCTGCGCGTCAGCTACGGAAAAGTGGAAGGTTACGAGCCCAGGGACGCCCTGTCCTATGGCCATCAAACCTACCTGGAAGGCATCATGGAAAAATATGTACCCGGCGATTATGAGTTCGATGTGCCGAACAAACTCCAGCAACTGTACCACACCAAAAACTACGGTCGCTACGCCGAGGATACAGAAGAAGGGAAAAAAGTTCCGGTCTGTTTTATCGGCTCAAACCATACCACGGGCGGCAATTCCGGCAGCCCTGCCATTGATGCCCACGGCAACCTCGTCGGTCTCAATTTCGACCGGGTGTGGGAAGGCACCATGAGCGATTACAATTATGACCTGAAACTCTGCCGGAACATCATGGTGGACGTTCGCTACATCCTGTTCATTATCGATAAATACGCCGGGGCTGTGCATCTTTTGAATGAGATGAAATTGGTTTACCCGAAATCAAAGCAGTCCACCAAGGAAATGCCCGACATTTATAAGGGCAGACAGGGGAAAGTGCGCCAAATGCAGAAGCAACAGGAAATCAGGGCCACAGAAAAGCAATAATGCTACCTGTCCGGGCACTAAAATTTGCTTTGCCCCACATGGAGCCGCACCGGGCTTATTAATAACTCAAAAGGGGCAGGATGATCAGATGCATCCTGCCCCTTTTTTACTGCGGGTAATCTCAGTAGATTTTTTTTGGAGAAATAGCCGGGAAAAGTCATGGCTGATTCTATTTGCACAAGCCGTTCTGAAAACGAAGATACCCCTTAGTCTAATTTTTCACCACCGGACCGTCGATCACTTCATACAATTCTTTCAACGGCACCAGCTCTGCCGACCGGATCTTCTCCGCACCGTCTTTATCGATCAACACCACGAAAAAAGGAGCCCTTCCTACCTGATAATGTTCGTACATGCGCCGGAAGGTTTTCGGATCACTAAACACTGCGATCCAGATATCGCGGTCTTCAACTCCTTTCTTATCCGCTTCGAGCCACTGTCGCTGGGTTTTCATTTCCACATTGGTTGAGTCTTCGGCAAAAATCAGCAAGCGCCGGATACGTTGTGCGTCGGCACCAACAACAGAAACAAAAAGGAAGGCCAGGGCGAGGCAATATTTCATTTAATGAATTTTAAATAAGGCCTGATTGGCATGGTTGCGGAGTATTTTCCGAAAAAAGTCTTTCCGGGTTGCAGGGTTGGACTGGGAATGTTTGCTGTAACCATCCTGCCTGCCCGGGCACTTACGAAAACGCTGATCGACTGGCGTTATTGAGCTCTTACAGAAATCCGGAAGCGTAAATTTCTCCCGGCTGCGCACAAAAGTAATGGGGACACGGGTATTTCAGTAAAAAGATAGCGATGATTTTACACAGTTGACGCCGAGTGACAAAATTTGAAGAAGTTTGCGCCGAATATCATTTTGCAACGACCAAACTTCAATACTGTGTAATCTAAATTAGTTTAAGAAATTCGGAGCAGGAAAAGTCGCTCTTTTGGCAACACCCGGAAAGCCTGCCTCAAGGGATTTTAAGGGGCGGCGTCGTCCCGATGC
>JBFIJS010000816.1:0-2230 GCA_041600595.1 Saprospiraceae bacterium
ACTGGTCGAAGCCGTATCATCGCCGCCGATGGTCACCAGTAATTTTACATTGTGCTCGATAAAAAAGTCGGCCGAAAATTCGCTGTCTTTGGGCTTGTAGCGACTCATGCGCAGCGTCGAGCCACCCCGCGGAAAGATCCGGTCGGCGTAGTGAAAGTTGATATCCACCATATCGGCTTTGCCATTGAACAGGTTTTTATACCCCTCGTGAATGCCAATTATTTTATAACCATCCTTCAAAAAAACTTTGGCAATGGTGCTGATGACGGTATTGATACCGGGTGCCGGACCTCCGGCGCAGAGTATGGCGACTGATTTTTGCATAATTGTTTTTGTTATTTGCTGCCGGGCAATTCTTTTGTTGCCCGCTACAGTTGTTGCGGTAAAAAGCTGAAAAGCAAGGGACAATCATTCAGGAAATTTGGCAGGTCGTACGGGCGATTGCAAAGAAAGTAAAGGCGATTAAAATTTTAAAGGCATTCCCATTTTATTTGGAGCAATGACTACATGTCGCAATCAAATTGGCTCGGGGATGATCCGTTGCACCAGACCACTCTGGCAGTTGGAAGCAATGTTGTGGAAAAAACCGGCACTCAGTTCCGACAGCACAAAAATGGGGTTGGAAAAATCCATTTCCTTGTGCTGATAGGTATTTTCACTATTGATGATGATATCCGTGAACGATTCCAGTTTTCGGAGAAATACCAGGTTGGAAGCTCCCAGATTGCGCAGGTAAATGGCATAGAGCCGCTCCCGTTCTACCGGTCCAACACTGGAAATCTGGATCTGATCCTCGATCGTCTGGTTGCTTTGGGCGATGGCCACCAGCAGTCGCTTGATGCTTTTGTAATTTTCCGCCAGTAGCGTTTCCTCTTCCTTACCGGCCAGTTCTCCACTACGGTATTTTTGGATTTCCCTGACCTTCAGTGCTGCGTTCATGAAATCGATACCGTAAGCACCTTCGTATTCCTCCCCGTCGAGATCGGTAAACGAAAGGGATTCAATCAAATATTCAATCCGGTTGACCTGTGCGATAATCAGGTTGTTCAGGCGGTTGACCTCAAAATCAGACTTCAGGGACTGCATTTCCAGCTCGTGCTTTTTTCGTCCCTGATGCTGAAGCCACAGGAGAAAGATCACCAGAAAGATAGCCAGACCCGAGAAGAAGGCACTGACCGCTCCGTACATTTCGCCCACCTCCCCGTAGCTCTGTACACCATTGGATGCAATATTTGGGAAAAAAGAATCGGCGATGTGCGGGATGTATTTCACCGAAACCAGCCAGCTATAAACGATCAGTAAAAGCAACAAAACAAACGCCACTACCGGCAGCAGCTTCCTCGACAACGCATTGATTCCCTCGTATTTCATGGAGATTTTTTTGTTTCTTTCGGGCATACATTCCACTTTAACAAAAAATCTAAACGGGGAATCGGCAGGAGGGTTACCCTTTGGCGACTATGTTTTTTCCCGGAAAAAGGAAGGGCTACAATTTTTCCTTCAGATACTTGCCGGTCCAGCTTCCTTTCACTTTTGCCAGTTCTTCCGGCGTGCCCTGTCCAACCAGCCGGCCGCCATCTTTGCCACCCTCCGGCCCCAGGTCGATGACCCAGTCGGCAGATTTGATGACCTCCATGTTGTGTTCTACCACCAGCACCGAGTGGCCGTTTTCCACCAGGGCATTGAATGCATCCAGCAATTTGCGGATGTCGTGAAAATGCAGGCCGGTCGTTGGTTCGTCGAAGATAAAGAGGATGTGTTCTCCTTTTCGGTCTTTGTTTAGGAAAGAAGCCAGTTTGACCCGCTGGGCCTCCCCACCGGAGAGGGTGCTGCTGCTTTGGCCGAGTTTTACATAACCGAGGCCGACGTCGAATAAGGGTTGGATTTTTCTGACAATATCATTTTGGTCCGCAAAAAAACTGAGTGCCTCCTCGATGCTGAGGTCCAGTATTTCCGCAATGTCTTTGCCATTGTATTTCACGTCCAGCATTTCCGGTTTGAAGCGTTTGCCGTGGCAATCTTCACATTCGAGCCGGACATCGGCCAGGAATTGCATCTCAATAACCTGCTCTCCTTCTCCCTGACAAGCATCGCACCGGCCACCATCCACATTAAAGGAAAAATACCCGGGTTTATATCCCCGGATGCGGCTGAGCTGCTGGTTGGCCATGAGGTTACGGATGCTGTCGTAGGCCTTGACATAGGTCACCGGGTTGGAGCGGCTGGAGCG
>JBFIJS010000817.1:0-2228 GCA_041600595.1 Saprospiraceae bacterium
AGGGCGCTTCTGGTTAAACTTGAATTCAGATTAGCCCAGATAAGATTTCAGCGCATTGCGATTATAGGCTTTGCGCAACCGGCGGATAGCTCTTTCCTTGATTTGCCGAACCCTTTCGCGGGTCAGACAATACAGGTCTCCGATTTCTTCCAGTGTCAGAGATTTGTGTCCGTTCAAACCATAATAAGCAGAAAGAACTTCCACTTCCCGGGGTGACAGGATCGACAAACCAGCCTGGACTTCATCTTTCAGGGACTGCTCCATGAGCGCATCATCCGGGCGACCATTTTGATCGCTGGAGAGCAGATCGAGCATGGTTGCGTCGTTATCTTCCCCACCGATGGGAGCATCAACCGATACGTGGCGGATGCTTCCCTTCCGCATATTGGCAATGTCTTTTGGTGAAACCTCCAGAATTTCTGCAAGTTCTTCATTGGATGGTTCTCTCTCAAACTCCTGCACAAAAGAGATGAATGCTTCGTTTACCTTATTATAGGAACCTACCTTATTTAATGGCAACCTGACAATCCGGGAATATTCCACGATCGCCTGCAAAATCGATTGACGGATCCACCAGACGGCATAGGAGATAAATTTAAAACCTTTGGTTTCATCAAACCTTTTGGCTGCTTTCATCAGCCCTACATTCCCTTCGTTGATCAGATCACTCAGAGACAAACCCTGATTCTGGTATTGTTTCGCTACTGACACGACAAAACGTAGATTCGCCTGGGTCAACCGGTTGAGTGCTTCCTGATCCCCCTGCTTGATCCTTTTGGCCATTTCAGCCTCCTCCTCGGCAGTCAACATGTCGATTTTACCTATATCATTGAGGTACTTGTCAAGAGCGAGGCTCTCGCGCGTCGTTATTTTGTTAGTAATTTTTAATTGGCGCATAATGGATTGTCAGTATTTTAATGACTTACCGTGTAGTCTGTGGGGTTATCCCGAGGGATGCCAACACCCATATTATTTGATAGAACAATTGCGATGTTAGCGACTAAGTTAATAAATTTTATAGCATTCAATCAAAAAAGTTGCCACAAATTCTGGCAGGGTCTTGACTTTTTCAGTTAAATTATATAAAAGGACTCGCTTAAAAAAAACGCCAGTATTTACGGGCATACGGGGCCATTGGTCCGTGTAGTTTTTTGTTAGCAAATAAGGGGTGTTTAGTGCATTCGGTCTCCCCTTACCTCTAAATTGTCGATGATGCCGGCCTCGTGTTCCAAATACTCTTGCCACCTTTTTTTAACCCTTTGCTCATCAAAATAGTTGTTGGCCAGGTCAATAAACAGGCGATAATGCCCCGCTTCTGACACCATGAATTTATGGTAAAACTCTTTCATGGGCTCCTCTTCCAGGTGCAGAGAGAGCAACCGGAACCGTTCGCAGCTTCTCGCTTCGATCAAGGCACAAATCATCAATTTTTCCAGTAGCCTGTCGTCCCGGCTGCCGCCTTTTTTTTCAAACTTGATCAGCTGGTTGACATATTCATCTTTGCGCTGCCGGCCCAGTGGCAGATTTCGTTTTTCCAACTCCAGCAATACCAGCCGGAAGTGCCCCCACTCTTCGGTAACGATCGGTGCGAGTTTTTTTACCAATTCCATCTTCTCCGGATATTGTTGTATCAGGGAGATGCAAAATGTAGCGGCTTTCTGTTCGCAGTAGGCATGATCGGTCAAGATTTCCGCCATGTCTTTTTCGGCCAGGTTCACCCATCTTGGGTCAGTAGGCAATTTTAATCCTAACATTTTTTTTTGATTGATTCAAAAGTGCAGGCATGTTCCCCGTTCAAGGTAGCACATCCACTGTTTTATGTTAAAAACCGGATGTCGGTCGGATGGGCAATACGGGCATTCATTTTTCATCATGCCTTTCGAAAATATGCATTGCATAATTAAGCCTATTCGATGATTTTCCAAACTCTTTAAATGGTTAATAAAAAAATCTATTTGAAAGAACAGCTATTTCACCAGCCGTCCGGCTCAGGTGGAGCCAACGCCGATCTTTTCTGGATATGAATGTCCGTCCGGCAGCGTTGGTTTCCGGAACTGCGGCCGAACTTTGCACCGGTAAAAATCAAAGCAAAATGAAAAGGTTACCAATTTCGTCCTATTATTGCCTTCCTAAAAGTGGTTACTACCCAGCCAGTTAAATGATTTATTTATTTAAAATAGGATTCCTGCCCGTCACGCTATGGGACATACTCGACATTTTGATTGTCG
>JBFIJS010000818.1:0-2217 GCA_041600595.1 Saprospiraceae bacterium
AGGCATGTGGCACTCTCCGACGTTATGGTGGTTGGTCGGAAAGCGGGAAAGCCAATTGTTTAAAAAAGCAAACCCCATTGAATATCTGGATAAAAAAGAGGACCTGCCTATGTTGGTTGTTCACCCGGAAAAAGACGGTATGGTTCCGCTTCGAAGTACCCAGACATTTATCGAAAAAGCGGAGACGTTAGGTTTTGAGCAGTTGGAGTTTCATATTTTAGAAGAAATGACCCACATGGATGCGGCAAGCTGGTGTTTCAGAGGCCATTTGTCTCACGAAATTATCGTGAAATGGCTGAAAAAAATCCAATAAACGCCGGGTGATTTTGGGCTGGCTGTGGACGGCAAGCCGGTGTCAGTGAGTTATTCTGAAAATCAGTTCTTTTAAAAGCGCACCATCTTCCTTACCAACGGAATTGTACTCAACCCCTTTCGCCATCAGGTCATATTTTTTCAGAATGCTGATAATTTCTTCCGTTTTTGGCAGGGGATAGTGGCGCATGGCAGCCCTGAATTCCCGTAATGCGTAAGACGACCGCAAATTGAGAGATCTCTGAATTTCAGCATCTGGTTTTCCCTTCAGAAAATGCATCTGGTAAACTTTAGTAAAGAAGCCGGCCAGAGAAGACGTGACCATGATAAACGGATTCTTTTTGGGATTGGCGATGAAATTGGTGACGATCCTGGCCACTTTTGATAAGTCCTTGACCGCCAGTGCTTTTTGTAACTCGAAAATGTTATACTCCCGGCTGATCCCAATATGTTCTTCCACATCTTTTTCGGTCACTTCCGAACCTGGCGGCAAGTGGAGGACCAATTTTTCCAGCTCATGACTGATCAGCGAAAGATCCGTTCCCAGGTATTCGGCGATGAGGCCGGCGGCACCCGAACTGATTTTTAGTTTGTGGCCCTTCAGCCTGGATACGACCCAATCGGGCACCTGGTTATCGTAGAGCTTGCTGCTTTCGAATAACAGGGCCTTGGCTTTAACCAGCTTCGCAAATTTGGTGGATTTGTTAAAAGTCTTGTGTTTGTGACAAATAACGAGGACTGTGGTTGGAGTGGGTTTTTCGATGTATTTGGCAAGGTCGGCCAGATCTTTCATTTCCTGCGCCTCCTTGATGATTATTAACTGTCGCTGGGCCATCATCGGATAACGCCTGGCATTATCAATGACGGTCAGGTGGTCCACATCGCGCCCGTACAGTATGGTTTGGTTAAATGCTTTTTCGCTCTCCGTCAGGGCGTTTTCCTCAATATAATCCGTAATGGCATCAATGAAAAAAGGCTCCTTGCCGGCTAAAAAATAGACGGGGCTAAATTTTTTCTGCTTGAGGTCCGCAAGTATTTGTTCGTAGGTCAAGACGTAAAATTTTCTGATAATTTGGCCCGATCGGTCTGGCGAATATCAAAGGCGGGAGCCAGCCGGTGAGCAGTGATTAATAGTTGCTGGCGAAGAACGGCTTGTAACCGGCCAGGGTTTGAGCCCGCACAATTTTTTCATAATTACTCTTCGAAACCGCAAAATAGTCTCTGGTCATTCCCATTTGAAGGAAGTCAGGCAAATTGGTCTTGAGACCCTTGTAGAACTTCATAGCCTGGGCCTTATTGTCAAACTTGGAAATATGGATCATAGGGACATCCACCAACTCACCCTCAATCTTGATCTGGGTGATTTTCAGCTTTTGTTCCGGGTGGTATTTCCAAATGTATTTTGTGATTTGACCCCGCATTTCCGGGAGGTCGGCGGGGCGGTTGTTCAGAACAAACAAAAAGTAGTGTTCTTCGGCGGGATTGACACTGAAACCGCCTTTTTCCGTCAATTGATCCTGTTGGGCAAACGAAGAGCCAAGCAGGCAGAAAAAGAAGAAAAGGAAGGGGATGAACGGCTTTTGCATGATAATTTAGCTTGATTCAATGAAGTATATTGTTGGCTTTCGTGGTTTGTTGTTGATTTTGTTACTGAGAGAGAAGAACGTTATCTGTACTGTGATTTCCTGTGGGCAATTTAATGCCAATTGTTAAATCAGGCCCGGAAAAGCCCGAAAGCCCATCCACTACAAGAGGGACGGGCTTCGAGTTTCTAACCAAAAAAATGTTTCTTTTGTTTTCTGTTTCATTCGTTGTTGTGACCCCAAAAGTAGTCAAAAAAAACTATTTTGGCGTTTCATTTTTGCAAGACATTCCTATTCCAAACGCAAGTGCTGAATCAAAATC